>NZ_JAWLCI010000030.1:0-56930 GCF_041687215.1 Mariniphaga sp. | reverse complement strand
GTTTCTTTTTGTTTTGTTTAATGAAAGGAAAAATAAAAACCAGATGAAAAAACAGGTTCAGAACCAGAAATAGCCGAACAAGTAAAACATCGGGGTTAACCGGAGTTTTTAAATAATTGTTTTGAAATAAGAAAGCAAAAATGGTCATTAAAAACAGAAATGTGCTGAAATAACCGTAAGTCCAAAGCTTTGAATCCGTGTACCCGTTCAAATTAAAGGCAAATTTTAAAAGCATAAACCAGCTTCCAATTAAAAACGGGATGCCGATTATTGGCACAAAAAAAGCAATCTTTGCCTCAAATTCAGCATTCAGGTCCACGTCGGCAACTATTTGACGAAGAATAATATTTCCCCAAATGGCATATATAAAAAATGAGAAAAGTAGAATTTGCTGGTAAAGTAATATTTGCAGAGCAGGCATTTTGTTTTCATGAAACAGTTGGTATGAAAGGAGAGAGCCAATTACAGCCATGCCGGTGGTTGCAACAAAAGTTATCAGGTACGAGATATTTTCAATGAGCATTTTTTGTTACAAACTTTAGTAGTGTTTAATTACAAATATTTAGTTTAATGGAGCAAAATTAAAATTTAAAAAGTAAATTTCAGTTGCACTCCCTGGTTTTCATTTTCATTTCATGCCTGATTTCAGCAAGCTATAAGTGCTGTAAATAAAGACATACCAAAGTAGTGAATATTTAAATTCCTACCAAGGTAGGTAGGAAATATTTTTAAGGAGTCGTAATTTCGATGCATCGATATTGAAAACAGAAAACTAAAATTTTAAAAAAATGGAAAACGAAAAGTATTACAATCTGGTACCCTCGGTAGGAGGAAGTTTTAGCTACGGTTGGCGTAAAATGTTTGAAAAAGCATTCTTACCCTTGCTGCTGGCAGTAATTATTGCAGGTTTATTGAACGGACCTGTTGGCGCCAACTGGAAAGCCGATGGTGGTGACTGGTTTAACATGGTTTGGGTACTTCCAATCGCCTTATTCAGTGTAGCCTATGGGTTTTTATTTTTGCCGGTTATCAACTACGGCGAAAAATATCTTTTTCTGCAAGCCATGCGCGGCGAGGATGCAGACATTAAATACCTGTTTGAAGGATTTAAAACCAAATACCTTAAAATCGTTCTTGCCAATCTGATTGTTATTGCCCTGGCCATTATTGGATTTATTATGCTGATTGTTCCCGGAATAATTGTGTTGTGTCGTCTCGCGTTTGTCTCATATCTGGTAATGGACAAAGATTTGGAACCCATGCAGGCTGTTGAAAAAAGCTGGCAGATGACACGTGGCCACGGATGGAAAATTTTTTGGATGGCAATTATCTCCTTTTTCCTTTATATTGGAGGAATAATAGTATTTATTGTAGGAATCCTGATTTCCATAATGTGGGTTCACTCAGCTTTTGCAACCCTTTACCAGTCGGTTCTGAATGAAAACGACGATGAAAATCCGATTCCAATTTTAGGTGTGAACGAAATTTGAAAACCAATTTTGTACGATTATTGGGGCCGTTTTGAATTATTTTCAGAACGGCCTTTTCTTTTGGTTTGTCCTGATTGTTTCTTTTCAGGAATGTTTATTTTTGGAGGATGAAGAAACTGTTACTATTTACCTTAATTTTTACCGGGATATTTCAAGCTTCAGCCCAGTATTTTCAAACCGGGCAAGATCCGGCCTCCATTAAGTGGCGCCAGTTGAACACGCAAAATTTTCAGTTAATTTATCCCGATTACTATGAAAAGCAAGCCCAAAAACTTGCCGGTACACTGGAAACGGTTTTTCCCTACGGAAGTTATTCGTTAAAACACATTCCTGATAAAATGCCGGTGGTTTTGCATACTCAAACCATTAAGTCAAACGGATTGGTGGCCTGGGCGCCTCGCCGTGCCGAATTTTATACCACACCACATCAGGGCATTTACCCCCAGGATTGGCTGGAGCAACTGGCTTTGCATGAATTCAGGCATGTCGTTCAGCTAACAAAAGTAAACAGCAATCTTCCGCAATGGACCAAATTTATTTTGGGCGAACAGGCAACTGCCCTGGCATTTGGTGGCTGGTTGCCCTGGTGGTTTATTGAAGGCGATGCTGTAATAACTGAAACTGCATTAAGTAATTACGGGCGGGGCAGATTTCCTTCCTTTCTGATGGAGCAAAAAGCCCAGGTAGTAGAAAAAGGTGTTTTTTCATACGATAAAGCATATTTTAGGTCGTATCGCGATTTTGTTCCCAACCATTACACTTTAGGATATTTTTTGGCCGGAAACATCAGAGCCAGGTATGGCAGTTCTGTTTGGGAAGAAGTACTTACCCGCGTTGGTCAAAAACCACTTTCAGTTTTTCCTATGAGAAAGGTGCTGAAAAAACGCACAGGGTTAAATTCTGCTGAAAATTACCAGACTATTTTCGACAGTTTGCGCGTTTCGTGGGTTCGTGAAAATGAACAATATATTTCAACTCCGAACCAGGTAATTTCTGCACCTCAAAAATATTTCACCAGCTACACGCATAATCACTGGTTGAATGATTCTGAACTATTTTCATACAAAACGACTTTCAACGAGATTCCTTCTTTTATAAAAATACTTCAGAATGGAGAAGAAAAGAAACTTACATTTCCCGGGTCTGTTTTCCGGGAATCGCTGAGAGGCCGCGATGAATGGATTGTCTGGTCGGAACAGATACCGGATTTACGCTGGCAGCATAGTGGCCGTTCTTTCATTCGGTTATTAAATACATCTTCAAAAATATGTATTGATTTTAAACCGGAGTTTAAAGCTTTCAGCCCTGCAATTTCGCCTGATAAAATGAAAGTTGCAGTGGTGGAAACCGATTTTTCAAGCAATTATTATCTGTCGGTTTACCGGTTGCCTGATGGCCAATTGCTGCAAAGGTACCAGTCGCCGGATAATAATTATTTTTTCTCACCTGAGTGGCTTTCCAACGAAAAAGTTGCCGCAGTAAAACTTACAAGCAATGGAAAAAAAATAGTAACCGTTGATTTTTCAACAGGTGAAATGGCTGAATTAACAAATGCCGAATTGGGTGAAATAAAACATTTAAGGTTTTTCGGTGAGTGGCTTTATTTCATCAGTTCCTACTCCGGAAAAAACAGTTTATACCGGCTTAACTTAAAAACCCAAAATATTGAACACGTTTATGAACCGCACTTTGGAGTTGAATCGCCGGCTGTATCACCCGATGGAAAATCTGTTGTTTTAAGCGATTATACTTCCGATGGGTTCAGGTTAATTGAAATTCCGGCCAATCACAACCAAATTATTCCACTTCAGGAAGTCGAAAAAGGAACTTATCCGCTGGCAGAAAAACTGGCCAGTCAGGAAACAGGAATCCCGGTTTTTCCCGATACTATTTCAAATGCGTATGTTTCTGAAAAATACTCAAAAGGAAAACAACTTTTAAATTTTCATAGCTGGGCGCCTGTAAATATAGACACCGAAGAATACCAGTTTTTTCCGGGCGTGAGCCTCATGTCGCAGGATAAACTGGGCATTTCGGAATTGGAATTGGGGTACAAATGGGATTTTACGGAACAAACCGGGAGATTTATTGCCGATTATTCGTTTAAAGGATGGTACCCGGTTTTCGATTTAAAATTGTCACTCGGCAACAGAGCTTCAGAATACCGGCAGATTACTCAGAATGTGAATAACCAGGGGGCAGTTTTAAGTCAGGATACTGTTCTGAAACGTTATACCTGGGGACAAACCAACACCAGCGTAAGCATGAGGTTGCCTTTGAATCTGGAGCGGGGACCTTTCAACCGGTTTTTTCAGCCAGAAATGGAATATGCATTTAATTATTATAAGGCGCACGATTCAACGCCTGAGCAGTTTCATGCAGGAAGCTTTCATTCGCTGGCCTATCGCCTGTATTTTCATCAGTTGTTAAAACAAAGCTACCTCGACATGTATCCTGATTTTGGTATTGTTCTCGACGGAACTTTTCGGCATTCTCCGTTTGGTTCATTGAGTGCCGGCCAGATAAAAGCGCTGCAGTCTGTTTTGTATTTGCCCGGAATAATGAAAAACCATGGCATAAAAATTTATGGTGGTGCTCAACAAAAAGAAAGCAACGGAACACTCGGCTTTTCTGATGTGGTGAGGTATGCACGAAGTTGGGGAAGAATTAACACTACTGGAATTTATACCGGGGGGGCAGATTATAAACTGCCCCTGTTGTATCCCGACTGGAACTTCTGGGGATTGCTTTATGTCAGTCGCATAAAAGCTTCTTTATTTGCTGATTACACCCGGTTAAAAGGAAATTTCTACCACAGGGGAGAAATCACCGGCAAGTTTACCGAAGATATATCGTCACTGGGAACCGAAATTACATTCGATGTGAATATGCTCCGGTTTTATGCTCCGGCCGACATTGGATTCAGGGCATCGTATCTGCCTGAGATGAAGAATGTTTATTTCAACTTTTTGTTTTCAATCGACTTCACTTCGTTTTAGGGTAATTACGGTAATTTCTCCCGGCATGTCCAATCGCCAGGGCATTCCAACGGTTCCCAATCCTGTATTTACATAAAGCGCAGAATTGTTGTTTTTATAGAGTCCGCCCCAGGTTTTCCGGGTTAGCCAGGCTAAGCTGAAAGGAATTCCGGCAAATTTTACTCCCCATTGTAATCCGTGGGTATGACCGGAAAGAGTAAGTTCTATATCTTCTTTGCCTGCTACTTTTTCTTCCCAATGGGCTGGGTCATGGGTCATCAATATGGTAAATGCATTTGAAGGAATTCCTGCAATTGCTCTATCCAGATCGGCATATTGAGGAAAGGGGGCATGCCCCCAGTTTTCAACTCCTGCCAGATATATTGAATCGGTTCCTTTTGTTAAAACTACATGTTCATTATTGAGTAACCGGAATCCAGCATCTTTTTGTGCGTTTAAAATGGCTCCAAAATTTTCCTGTTTTTTATCCGAACTTTCCCAATCAGCATAATTGCCGTAATCGTGATTTCCCAAAATAGAATAACTTTCGGCTAAATTCGAAATTTCTTTTAATACCGATTCCACCCCATTTATTTCATAGGCAAAATTATTTACCAAATCACCGGTAAAAAGAATCAAATCCGGATTGATACTATTTAGTTTGTGCTTGGTTCTTGTCAGAATTTTTTTCGGGTTTAACATGCCGCCTAAGTGAAAATCAGAAAGTTGAATAATGCGGTAATTGTTAAAGCCAGGTGGGAGATTTGAAAAGGCAAGATTAACATGAGTTACTTTTACTTGTCTGCTGCCTGCAATGGTACCAAACAACATTCCAATTGCCAACGAAATAGCCAGTATAAATCCTGCATTAGAAATTATACGTTGTATTACTTTATTTCGAAAAGTCATTTGCAGTAAAAAAGCAAGTGCCATGGGAATATTGAAAAGAAACACAGTAAATAATATTGTATTGAAAAAGAAATAAGCCTTGTAACTGCTGGCGGCTCTCGGTTGAAAAGGGTAGATGTACAATATTATGAAGCCGGCAAAAATTAAAAAGGTTACACCCCAGAAAAGAATATTGACTGCCTTGTTTCTACCGGTAATCTTTCGAAGATTCAATCTGGCTCCCAAAGAAGTGACCAGGTAAAAAACTAAAAATGTAAGTAAAGTAAAAATTAGAAAAGACCTCATTGCGGATACTAATATTAATCTATTTCAATTCAAATAACAAATGTCGCATTCTGATGTTTATTAAGCTTATTTTCAGAACCATATTCCACTGATAAAGTAGTTTTAAGCTCATCAGGATTGAATGTTTGAAAATAGCAAGGCAAAAGTACTTATTCATAAGAAGGAATTATGGATAAAACTAAAATTTCAGATAAATTAAAAAATGTGACAAGAACAAATTATGCACCTGCGAAAAATTAGGTAAATAGAATTGAATGAATTTTAATTTGTTATTAATTTACAAAAGAGAACTCAACTAATGGATCGCATTGCAGTAATGTAAACAATTGTTTTTTACAAATCTGCTACAACAAAATTACAGCAAATTACAACCGTAATATTACAGAGATTATAAAATACAATTCAATTGAAGTGGTGTTCCACAAAAAAATAATTCAAATAATGAATATATTTGTAATTTTTATTGTATATAAAGTTCATATAATAAGTATTTTATAATATCAATATTAAAGTGTATTTTAAATTTAAATAAAAATGATGGAAATTATCGATATTTGTGGCTAATAAAAAGATTTAAATTGTTATTAATTAGTATTTTAAATTATAATATTTAAAGTACTTTACAGAAATTTACAAAAAGCTTATAATTCTGAAAACCAAATAATTAAAAGAATGCACGAAAAATAAGCACATTTTAGTTGGAATAAAATAAATTAGAATAAAGTTGGATATTTAAAATCAATGAATTACATTTGTGTATTAATATTTTAATTTAATAAAGATGAAGGATCGCATCCAGAAATTTATTGATTACAAAAATATATCACCTGGTGAACTTGCTGATATCCTGGAAGTTCAACGCTCCAATATATCCCATATTCTGAATGGAAGGAATAAACCAGGTGCTTCATTTGTTGAAAAATTCTTGCTTGCCTTTCCTAATGTTAATGCCAGATGGCTTTTTACAGGTGAGGGCAATATGGTTTTAGGTACCAATGAAAACTTAAAACCTGTAAGTAATATTAAAGAAGTAAAGGACGAAAATGATGTCACTTATATAACTGGGAATAAAGAAAATAATATTAAATCAACTACTTCTTCCAAAACGCTTGAAAAAGTAGTTTTACTTTATTCTGATGGCACTTTTCTTTCTTACAATGCCGGTTAGTTACAATTCTACAAATCTATGTTTTACAACATAAAAAAATAATATCAAAATTGTGTACAACTTTAAACTTTTATATTTACATTTGTAATATAATATTTAGACAAGATGGTGATGGTTATATATAGTTGACAGATTTACAGACCCGTTTTAAAAGCCAACTTTTTTTACACAGCAAAACCCAAGACAGAAGGCCGTCAGTATGAAGAACTGGCGGTTTTTTTTTATGGTATTCTGTATTTTCCCATACTACTTCAGGAGAAAAAATATGATTATCTTTGCCGGCAAATCATCACGCATGGGAAAAAAATCAGTTTCCGACTTTCTTGTTACCGAAAATTTCGCTCTGAACAGGACGAATTTCCTCATCAGATTGAAATCGCAGGTTAAATTACCAACCATAAAACCAGGGCAGTTTGTAAATATTGAAATTTTCAATTCAAAGGAAATATTTCTGAGAAGACCATTTTCAGTATTTGAAGTTGATTATGCCAGTAGCACCTTATCAATTATAGTCAAAATACTTGGTCGAGGATCTAAATCTCTAACAGAAATACAACCAGGTGAAAAATTAAGTTTGATATATCCACTGGGCAAACATTTTACCATTCCAAACCAAACCGACAAGGTACTGGCAGTTGGGGGAGGAAGTGGCCTGGCTCCTATGCTTTTTCTGGCAAGGGAATCAGGTTTGCCACCAGAAAATGTTGATATAATTATTGGTGCCAGAAGTGCCACCGACCATATTGATGTTAGTGCCTACCAAAAGTATGGCAACATACAGTTTACAACTGAAGATGGCTCCATTGGAACAAAAGGTTTTGTCACCGACCACCATTTTCTCAAAAATGAGATTGGTCAATACGATAAAGTATATGCCTGTGGGCCGGACGGTATGATGAAAGCAGTTGCCGGTCTGGCCAGAAAAGCTGGAGTTTTTTGCGAAGTATCGCTCGAAAACCTGATGGCTTGCGGTTTTGGAGTTTGTCTTTGTTGCATTGAACCCACTGTAAATGGAAATCTGTGTGTGTGTACTGAAGGCCCTGTTTTTAATATAAACGATTTGAAATGGCAGATTTAGGAGTTAAAATACAAGAGCTGCAGTTGAAAAATCCGGTTATGCTTGCTTCGGGAACTTGCGGATTTGCTGAGGAGATGAATGATTTTTACGACGTTTCGCAGTTGGGCGGTATATTTTTAAAAGGAACAACTCCCCGCAATCGCGATGGAAACTTGTATCCGAGAATGGCAGAAACTCCTTCGGGCATGCTCAATGCCGTTGGATTACAAAATAAAGGCATCGATTATTTTATAGAGAATATTTATCCCCGGATTAAAGAATACAACACTCCATTGATTGTAAATGTGAATGGTTCAACGGTGGAAGAGTATATAGAAGTGACCGAAAAAGTCAATGAACTGGAAAAAATTCCGGCTATTGAGTTGAATATTTCCTGTCCAAATGTAAAAGAAGGCGGAATGGCTTTCGGAGTTACATGTCCGGGTGCGGAGGCTGTTACCAGGGAGGTGAGAAAAGCTTACAAAAAAACATTAATTGTAAAGTTGTCTCCGAATGTTACAGATGTATCTGAAATTGCCAGGGCAGTGGAAGGACAGGGAGCCGATAGTGTTTCATTGATCAATACTTTTGTGGGTATGGCTATTGATGCCGAAACCCGCCGGCCCTTGCTTTCAACAGTTACCGGAGGATTATCGGGGCCTGCCATTAAACCCATTGCCTTGCGCATGGTGTGGCAGGTTGCTAAGGCGGTAAGAATACCGGTAATAGGTATGGGAGGTATTATGAATACGGCTGATGCAATTGAATTCCTTTTGGCTGGTGCTTCGGCTGTACAAGTTGGAACAGCATTGTTTAAAGATCCGTTTATTCCTTTGCAAATTATTAAAGGAATTAATGAGTACCTGGAAAAATATAAAATGGATTCAGTTGAGCAACTTATTGGCGGGTTACAAATGTAATCAATTATAAATCAATATTATTTTTTGTTCTGGTAAATTACTTCCGCTTTTTTTCTTTTTTTCGCCACTTTCTTTTATTAAATTTCGTACCCTTTATGTGAAGGGAAGTTTAAAGAATCGTTAACAAAAATTGCAATGTGAACATTTCAATTTTAACCGTGTTTAATAATCTGAAAATAGCAAATATCCTATTTAAAGCATAATAATATGTCGAAATTTGAAATCGTAATGCCAAAACTTGGGGAAAGCATCCAGGAAGGCACCATAACCAAATGGTTTGTAAAAGAAGGAGATACTATAGAGGAAGACGATATGCTCTTTGAAGTTGCAACCGATAAGGTGGATTCTGAAATTCCCTCGCCTGTTGAAGGTGTTGTTACCAAAATTCTTCAAAAGGAAGACAGCCTTGTGCCTGTTGGAGAGGTAGTAGCCATTATCGATATGGAAGGAGAAGAAGATGAAGCTTCTGAACCTGAGCCGGAAACTCAGGAAAAAGAGGAAACTGCACAATCCGATGAATCTTCTGAGGATTCAAAAACAGAAAAACCAGCCGAAGAAAAGTCTGGTGGAAAAGAAAAAGAATCCCCTTCGCGTGAAATGTCGAGCCGGTTTTATTCTCCATTGGTGCGCACTATTGCTAAAGAAGAGAACATTTCGGCCGAAGAACTGGAATCTATTGAAGGTTCCGGTGCAAATGGCAGAGTTCAGAAAAAAGATATTCTGGAATATATTGAAAACAGGAAAAAATCGAAAACAACTACAGAACAGCCTGCAGCCAAATCGGCTCCGGCTCAGGAAAGAAAAGCTGCACCGCCAGTTACAGCGGGTGAAGGCGATGAAGTGGTTGAAATGGACCGTGTTCGCAAATTAATTGCAGATCACATGGTCATGTCCAAACAGGTTTCGCCACACGTAACTTCAGTTGTTGAGGCAGATGTTACTGATTTGGTTTTCTGGCGGGAAAAGAACAAGGAAGCTTTTCAGAAAAAATATGGAGAGAAAATAACGTTTATGCCATTTTTTATTGAAGCCACTGCTGCTGCACTTGCAGAGTTCCCCATGGTGAATTCTTCGGTTGACGGCGACAAAATTATTTTGCGCAAAAACATAAATATTGGTATTGCTGTGGCCAGACCTGATGGTAATTTAATTGTACCGGTGGTAAAAAATGCCGAGCAAAAAAACCTGGTTGGACTCAGCAAGGAACTAAACCGCCTGGCTAATGCAGCACGCAACAACAAGCTTTCTGCTGATGAAATTCAGGGAGGTACATTTACAATTACCAATTTTGGATCATTCAGAAATATTATTGGCACTCCTATTATCAATCAGCCCCAGGTGGGAATTTTGGCAACAGGTAGCATTGAAAAGAAACCGGCCGTAATTGAAACTCCTACCGGTGATGCCATTGCCATCAGACACAAAATGTTCCTTTCGTTATCATACGACCACCGGGTGGTAGATGGAGCGTTAGGAGGTGCATTCCTGAGAAAAATTGCAGATATCCTCGAAGATTTTGATATAAACCGTTCAATTTGAGATTTATAGAAATGAAAGATTTAAAAGTACCAAAAATTTATACGATTAAAAAAACCGATAAGGAAATCCTCGAAAAATGGTACAGGCTAATGACCATTGGCCGTGCCATCGACGAGAAAGCTCCGAATTATCTGAAACAGGCCATCGGATGGTCATATCACGCTCCATATGCTGGTCACGATGGAATTCAACTGGCTTTGGGACAGGTTTTTGTGCAGAAAAAAGATCATATGTTCCTGTACTACCGCGATATGCTCTCAGCCATGTCGGCAGGATTAACCACCGAAGAAATTATTCTGAACGGTATTTCCAAGGCAACCGACCCTTCAAGCGGCGGCAGACACATGTCGAACCACTTTGCCAAGCCGGAATGGAACATCCACACTATGTCGTCGGTTACTGGTAACCACACGCTTCATGCAGTTGGGGTTGCACGGGCAATAAAATATTACGGAGAAGATGCGGTTGCTTTCGGCAGCTTGGGTGAATCTTCGGTAAGTGAAGGATTTGTTTACGAAGCATTTAATGGCGCAGACAAAGAGGAACTGCCTGTGGTGTTTGTAATTCAGGATAATGGTTACGGTATTTCTGTTCCGAAGAAAGACCAAACGGCTCAGCGCAAGGTGGCCAATAACTTTTCAGGGTTTAAAAACCTGCGGATTATTCATTGTAATGGGAAAGATGTGTTCGACTCCATGAATGCTATGGCCGAAGCCAAAAAGTATGCCCTGGAAGAAAGCAAGCCAGTAATTGTGCAGGCAAATTGCGTACGGATGCATTCCCATTCAAATTCAGACGATCATCTTCTTTATCGCAGTGAATCGGAGAGAAACTATGTAATGGAATACGATCCACTGGCAAAATTCAGAAGAATGTTGCTGCGGTATGAACGTTTTACTGAGGAAGAGCTTCAGGCCATTGAGGAAGAAGCCAGGCTTGAAATTAAAACGGCCCACAAAGCTGCCCTGAAAGCTCCTGATCCTTCACCAGATTCGATTTTCGATTTTGTTTTGCCTGAACCATATCCGGCGGACAAATATCCGGATGGAGTGCACGACAAGGAAGGTGATAAGAAAAAACTGATTACTGCGCTGAACGAAACCCTGAAAGCAGAATTCCGCGAAAATCCTGACACATTTATGTGGGGGCAAGATATGGCCAACAAAGACAAAGGCGGGATTTTTAATGTATCAAAAGGATTGCAACAGGAATTTGGCAAAAAACGTGTTTTTAATGCACCTATTGCCGAAGATTTTATTATGGGAACCGCAAACGGAATGTCGCGCTACAATGAAAAAATAAGGGTAGTAATTGAAGGAGCAGAGTTTGCCGATTACTTTTGGCCGGCCATGGAGCAATATGTGGAAACCAGTCACGACTATTGGCGATCGAACGGAAAGTCTTCTCCCAATGTAGTCATTCGCCTTGCGTCTGGTGGGTATATCGGTGGCGGGCTTTACCACTCGCAAAACATCGAGGGAGCTTTGGTTTCCATTCCGGGAGTACGTATTGTTTATCCGTCCTTTGCCGACGATGCAGCCGGATTGCTGCGCACGGCCATCCGTTCCGAAGGGCCAACCATGTTCATGGAACCTAAAGCACTGTATCAAAGTCCGAAAGCTGCAACTGTGGTGCCCGATGATTTTGAAGTTCCGTTTGGAAAAGCGCGCATCAGGAAAGAAGGAAAGGATCTGACCATTCTTACTTACGGAAATGCAACGCATTTAAGTTTGGATGCTGCAAAAAAACTTGAAGAAGAAGGTATTAGCGTGGAAGTTATTGATTTAAGATCGCTCATTCCGCTGGATGAAGAATTGATTCTCGAATCGGTGAAAAAGACAAACAAAGTGCTTGTTGCACACGAGGATAAAGTGTTTGGCGGCTTTGGCGGTGAACTAAGCGCCTTAATTACGGAAAAAGCATTTGAATACCTCGATGCACCTGTAAAAAGAGTTGGATCTACATTTACACCGGTTGGTTTTAATACCATTTTGGAAAGGGCTATTTTACCCGATATGAAACGGATTTATGATGCCGCAAAAGATTTAATTTCGTACTAAAATATTTATTGAAAATGAGCAAGAAAAAAGCCATAGTTTACAGTTTCCACACACAAAAATCGAAAAAAGTTGCTGAAAAAATAATCGATGCGTGGGGAAAATCTGATATCGAAGCAGTTAATGCTGAAGAATTATCAAAAGAAGTGCTGGAAAAATATGATTACTTTATTTTGAGCGCTCCAACCTGGTTCGATGGCGAATTGCCCAACTACTGGGATGAGTTTGTTCCGGATTTGGAGGAAATGGACCTGAAAGGAAAAAAATTCGCGGTTTTCGGATTGGGCGACCAAAAAGGATATCCCGAAAATTTTTGCGATGCCATTGGCATTTTGGTAGAAGTTATTGAAGAATGTGGAGGCGAAGTGGTTGGACACACTTCTGTTGAAGGATATACATTTGAATCATCGAGGGCTCAGCGGGGTGAAGAATTTGTCGGTTTACCTGTTGATCAGGAAAACCAGGCACGAATGACTGCCAACCGTGTAAAAAACTGGGTAGAACAGTTAAAAAAAGAGTTTAAGTAGTGTAATTTGATTTTTGAAATTATTATTCTCAATAAGCTGTTTGCCTGTTTGCAAGCAGCTTTTTTTTCCTTAGAAAAAACATGAAACCTAATTCTAAAAAATTCCTCAAACGGCCTGAATACCCCGGCGGAAAAACTGCATTTAAAGAATATGTAAAGAAAAATCTGGTTTATCCCAAAGAAGCTTTGGAAAAAGGAGTTGAGGGAGTTGTTCATCTGACTGCCCGGATTGATGATAATGGCCAGGTTAGTGAGGTTGTGGTTGAAAAAGGAATTGGTTCGGGTTGTGATGAAGAAGCACAAAAGCTGGTAAAAAATGCACAGTTTGGTGCAGTAAAAAATAAAGGGGTAAGAGTAAAAACCAAACAACGATTCCGCATTGAATTTCGTTTGCCAAAATCAAAACGCACTATTCAGTTTTATTATAAAAAATCCACTGAAAAATCACAGCCAGATTCGTCTGATAAAAAAGAAAATAGTTTCTCATATCGTATAAATATAACCAATAAGTATCAGTAAATAAAAATATTACATATTTGTAAACAAGTATATTTTACAAATGTAAATATGTTTGTTGCTAATAATTTCTGTTTACAGTAAAAGTTAAAAGAAAAATTTTGGGTGTTATTTTATTCTCATTACAATTCAATTTCAGGAGGGTTTAGTTTTCAAATACGTTTTATTCATTAATTTTGTGGCTTTTTAAAACTAAATATCAAATACGTGGCTGATACGAGGTATATTTTTGTGACCGGTGGTGTAACATCATCTCTTGGCAAAGGAATTTTGGCATCGTCATTGGCAAAATTGCTGCAATCCCGCGGTTATTCTGTCACCATTCAAAAACTGGATCCTTATATAAATGTAGATCCGGGAACGCTAAATCCTTACGAGCATGGAGAATGTTATGTAACTGAAGACGGAGCGGAAACGGACCTCGATTTGGGACATTACGAACGGTTTTTGAATGAACCCACTTCTCAGGCCAACAATGTAACTACCGGCAGAATTTATCAGTCGGTTATCAGCAAGGAACGCCATGGAGATTACCTGGGTAAAACCGTGCAGATTATTCCGCACATTACCGATGAAATTAAACGCCGCATCAAAATTCTTGGTTCGAAAGGAAAATACGATATTGTAATTACTGAAATTGGAGGAACAGTGGGCGACATCGAATCGCTTCCCTATGTCGAATCAGTCAGGCAATTAAAACGGGAACTGGGTTCAAAAGCTGTGGTTATACACCTTACGTTGGTGCCGTACCTTGCTGCCACTGGCGAATTAAAAACCAAACCCACACAACATTCAGTAAAATTATTGCTTGAAGCCGGGGTTCAGCCCGATATTTTGGTGTTACGCACTGAACATGATATTGATTCTGCCATTCGTGAAAAAGTTGCCTTGTTTTGTAACGTTGATCTTGATGCGGTTGTGCAGTCGGTTAACGTTCCTACCATTTATGAGGTACCGTTAAAAATGCTTGCCGAAAAGCTGGATATTACTGTTTTGAAGAAATTGGGTCTCGACATTAATGAAGATATTGATTTGGGCGCATGGGACAAGTTTCTCACCCGACTTAAAAATCCTAAACATGTAGTAACCATTGGACTAATAGGCAAATACATTGAACTGCACGATGCGTATAAATCCATTGCAGAAGCCTTGGTGCATGCAGGATCCGAGAATCTTTGCGAGGTGGAAATAGAGTGGATACACTCGGAAACTTTACAACCCGACAATCTTCAGGAGAAACTTTCAGGACTTGACGGAATAATTGTGGCTCCCGGGTTTGGGCATCGTGGAATGAACGGAAAAATTCTTGCTGCACGTTACGCCCGCGAAAATAATGTACCTTATCTTGGAATTTGCCTGGGAATGCAGGTGGCAGTCATTGAATTTGCACGCAATGTGTTGAATCTGGAAAGTGCTGATTCCACTGAAATGAACCCGAAAACACCTTTTCCGGTAATCGATTTAATGGAACACCAAAAAGGAATTACCGATTATGGCGGTACCATGAGGTTGGGGGCTTACGAATGCAGGATTATAGAAAAAAAATCGAATGTATGCAAAGCCTACAATAAATTAACCGTTTACGAAAGGCACCGTCACCGTTATGAATTCAACGATACATTCAGACAACAATTTATAGATGCAGGAATGGTTCCGGTAGGAGTAAATCCTGAAACCGATTTGGTTGAAATTGTTGAAATACCTTCACATAAATGGTTTGTGGGCGTTCAGTTTCACCCCGAGTACCGCAGTACGGTTCTCAATCCCCATCCGCTATTTGTAGATTTTATTAAAAATTCGCTAGTAAAAAAATAAAATGGATAGAAATTCAATTTTAGGTATAGTTCTAATTTTCGCCATTCTGGTCGTATTTTCTTTAATTAATCAACCGTCAAAAGAGGAAATTGAAGCAGCCAGGCACCGCCGCGATTCTATCGCATTGGTTGAAGCCGAAAAAGCCCGGCAAATAGAGCAAAAGCAACAACAAGTCACTCAGAACGAAACCACAGATATTATCATTCCTGATTCACTGGCTGATTCCAATAATTTGCAGCAAAAAATTGATCAGTACGGTGTTTTCGGACAGGCTGCATTGGGCGAACAGGAATTTTATACCCTCGAAAACAACCTGATTAGAATAACCTTCACCAATAAAGGCGGGAGGATTTATTCGGTTGAACTTAAAAATTACCAAACCCACGATTCGCTGCCACTTATACTATTTGATGGCGATGAAACCCTTTTCGGATTAAACTTTTTTGCTCAAAACAGAAGCATTCAAACCGATCAATTGTATTTTTCTCCCGATTTCAGTCAGAATTCAATAGTTGTTCCAGGCCCGGAAGTCAGGACTGGGAGTGAAGGGCGCACAAAATTTAATGAAGAAAATCCGGGTGGACAGGAAACCGTGAGCTTTCGTCTTGAGGTTGCACCCGGAAGATTTTTGGAATATGTATATTCGCTTGATTACAACTCCTATCTGGTTGATTTCGACATGAATATTCAGGGACTTGATCAGTATATTGCTTCCAACCAGTCGTACCTTAATTTTACCTGGTCGTTTGATGTACCCCGCCAGGAGCGACCTTCGCGTTTTGGTGAAGACCGCTACACCAACATCATGTATAAGTTTTTTGAAGACGATGTGGATAACCTTTCACAAAATAAATCAGATGAAGAAAACCTGAGTACCCGCGTAAAATGGATTGGTTTTAAACAGTTGTTTTTTAACTCAACTATTATTGCAGAAGAAGCCTTCCCCAATGCTTATGTGCGTTCAGAGGTTTATGAAGAACATCCAACATATCTGGCAAACTTTTATTCAGATATTGCCATTCCATACGAAGGAACGGCTAACGAAAAAGTTGACATGCAGTTTTATTTCGGACCAAATCATTTTCAAACATTACGGCAGTACGATATTGATTTGGAACGACTTGTTTATTTGGGCTATCCGGTTGTTCGTGAAGTGAACAGGTATGTTATTATTCCAATTTTTAATTTTTTGAGGAAATACATTGATAATTTCGGGATAATAATATTGTTACTTACCATTTTTATTAAAACTGCATTATTCCCGTTTACCTATAAATCCTACATTTCGCAGGCCAAAATGCGGGCATTAAAACCTGAGATTGACGAGGTAACTAAAAAATTCGGGAATGATAAACCAATGGAAAAACAGCAGGCCACCATGGCATTGTATAAAAAAGCCGGGGTGAATCCTATGGGAGGGTGTTTACCTATGCTGCTCCAGTTTCCAATCCTTATTGCCATGTTCTTTTTCTTTCCCACTTCAATCGAACTCAGGCAGGAAAGTTTTCTTTGGGCACACGATTTGTCCACCTACGATTCCATTGTCAATTTGCCATTTACCATCCCGTTTTATGGCGACCATGTGAGTTTGTTCTGTTTATTAATGACCATTACAACTATTATTTCAACCCGGTTAAATCAGCAGGCAACCTCGGCACAAGGCATGCCCGGAATGAAAACCATGATGTACCTGATGCCGGTTATGTTCCTGTTTATTTTGAATAACTATTCATCTGGTTTGAGTTATTACTACTTCCTGGCCAATGTAATTACCATCGGGCAAACGTACATCATCAGGTCATTTATCGATGAAGAAAAAATAAGGGCACAACTGCAGGTGAATAAAAAGAAACCGGTGAAAAAATCAAAATTTCAAAAAAGGCTCGAAGATATGGCCAAACAACGCGGAGTGCAGATGCCAAAAAAATAGAATATTAAATATTCAAACAATTAAAGGCCGAACAGATTAAATTATCCGGCCTTTTTTCTATTTTTAAACCATGACCAAAAGACTGACCATCTTGCTTTTTACCCTTTTATTTAACTTTTCTGTTTTATCTCAGGAAAGAACATTTCAACTTTGGAATTTAAATAATCTGGAAGTTAATCTTTCAGAAAAAACAAAAATTGGCGTAACTGAAAAAATACATTTTAACCCGCAATCAGGCAGCATCGATTTAAAACTTGGAGATATTTCATTTAAACGAATTTTAAATTCATGGTTTGAAGCAGGCGCAGTTGGAAGAATTTTACTGATTCGCAAAGAAGATGGCTGGCTTCAGGAAAACAGGCTCATGATTTTCGGGAACTTTTCAAAAGATGCAGGAAAGATTGAATTGGAATTTTCGAACCGGTTTGAATACAGAATGTACAAAACTTTAGCCGATCATTTCAGGTATCGCCAAATGCTTACAGCCGAATTACCCCTGTTTGCCGGTCAATGGGTTTCTGCATATATTTCGGAAGAAGGATTTGTAAGGTTCGACAATGAAAATGTACACCTTGCCCGATTATACGCCGGAACAAAACTGAAATGCAGCAACACTTTTGAAATGAAGTTGTACTATGTGTTGGAAAAAAACAAACAAGCTGACATCTGGCGCACATCTGATGTTATTGGAATGAACCTGAGCATAGATTTATAATTATTTTTCACCCCCACTTAAACTTTCTTCAATTCTGTTGGTCGAAAGGCCATAAATCATTAAAAATTCTGCAATGAAAAAAAATAGTTTAATTCTGATGTCGCTAATGCTGATTGCTGTGATTTCCATAGCTCAGCCCGGACAACGAAATTTCGACCCGGAAGAAATGGCTAAACGCCAGACAGAACAAATAAAAGAAGCTGTTGGCCTGGATGCAAAACAGGAAAAACAGGTGTACGATTTAAACCTCGAAACGGGCAAAAAAATGCGAGCCATGCGCGAAGAAAATCAGGGTGGAGGTTTTGAAGGAATGCGTGAAAAAATGGGAGAGTTAAGGGCTGAACAGGACAAGAAAATGAAAGAAATTTTAACCGAGGCTCAGTGGAAAAAATACGAAAAGTATCAGGAAGAAAGACGTTCACAACGTGGACAGGGAAGACCTGGAAGGTAGTTTTGTTTTTACAATAGTTTAGTTTGGTTTTTCAAAGAGGGTTTGCTTTTGCAGACCCTTTTTTTTGTCAAAACCAGGTTCAGACCGAAAAATTCTGCTTTAGGTGAACCATTTTAATGGCAGTTACAGCAGCTTCATCACCTTTGTTTCCGTGTTTACCTCCTGCGCGGTCAATTGCCTGTTGCTGGTTGTTGGTAGTTAGTACTCCAAAAATAAATGGTTTGTTGTATTTCAGGTTCAAATCAACCGTTCCCTGGGTTACACCTGCACAAATATAGTCGAAATGCCTGGTTTCGCCCTGAATGACACACCCCAGCAAAATAACGGCATCCACATTTTCCAGTTCGGCAAAATACTGGGCGCCCAAGGGTAACTCAAAACTACCGGGAACATATTTTACCAATATGTTCTCGTCTGTTACGCCGTGTTTTTTTAATGTACTTATCGCTCCGGTGGCCAGTACAGAAGTTATCTCAAAATTCCATTCGGCTACCACCAGTCCAAAACGCATGTTTTCAGCAGTTGGAACGGATTCAATATCGTATTTCGAAAGATCTTTTGTTGCCATTTGTTTTAAATAAAAAACCCCTCACTGGGAGGGGCTTAAGTTATATTTTGTTGAATGGTTATCCCAATTTAATTTCTACCCGAGCAATGTATTTGTCCACATTTTGGCCTTCATTGGTTTCAGGATATTTATTTTTAATTTCCTGATAAAGTGCAAGCGCATCTTCCAACTCGTCCATGGTTTCGAGCAACCGGGCTGCTTTCATCATATAAACCGGGGTAGTCAGTTCATTTTCGTTCATTGAGTAAGCTTTTTTATAATGCTTCAAAGCTTCTTCCATGTCACCCAATTCCAGCTTGGCATCACCTCTGGCGCCCTCGGCAATCGGGCCAAGCAGCAAATCCTTGGTTTTAAAACCCTTCAGGTAATCCAGTGCATCTTCGTACTGACCTAAATGCAAATAAGAAATACCGGTGTAATATTTAGCCAGATTTGCCGATTTGGTCATTCCGTAATCGTCAATTATATCTAAAAAACCAAGATAGTTGCCGTCGCCATTAATAGCCAGATTAAATGAATCGCGTTCAAAATAATTTTCGGCCATAAACATTTGCGATTGAGCCTCTTGCTCACGAGGGTGCAAATAAAACCTGGTAAAACCAAGATAAGCAATTACCACGATTATTATTGCTCCTACAACATAAGTTATAGGTTTCTGGTTTTCTTCAATAAACCGCTCTGTTTTGGTTAGCGCGCTTTCAAGTTCCTGCAAATTATCAGCTTGCTGACCTTTCTTTTTTGCCATTTTTTTCTGTTTCAAAATTGTGCCGCAAAAATAGCTTTTTTTTATAAACTGTACTGAAAAAGCGCACTTAAATTTAGGCTTTAATCAACAGCAACCTGTTATTATCCCGAAATGGGGATTAACAATTCGCTCAACAGTGTTTTTTAATTAGTTTTGCAGGAAGAAACAGCATATTTTTCCATGTATATTGAAGATATTTCCATTATAAATTATAAAAACCTGAAAGAAGTTCAGGCATCATTTTCACCCCGTTTAAACTGTTTAATAGGGAACAACGGCGCCGGAAAAACCAATTTGATGGATGCCATTTATTACCTTTCGTTTTGCAAAAGTTTTTTTAATGCAATCGATCAGTTGAATATCAACCACGAGGAAAGTTTTTTTATGCTGAATGGAAATTACCGGAGACTTAATTCGTCGGAGTTCATTTCATGCGGACTGCAAAAAGGCCAGAAAAAGCAATTTAAGAGAAACTCGAAAGTGTATAAAAAGCTGATGGAACACATTGGTCTGTTACCATTGGTTATGATTACTCCGTCGGATACCAGCCTGATTTTGGGTGGCAGCGACGAGCGACGCAAGTTTATGGATGGCGTAATTTCGCAATACAACCAAAATTACCTCGACGATTTACTAAAATACAACCGGGCGCTTTTACAACGTAATAACTTGTTAAAGCAGTTTACTTCCGAGCGCTATTTCGATATAGAATTGCTTTCAATTTGGGATGAACAACTTGTGGATTATGGTTCGCGAATTCATTCTGAACGGCAGGAATTTGTAAAAAAGCTGGTACCGGTTTTTCAGGATTTTTACTCGTTTATTTCTCAGGGGAATGAAAAAGTCAGCCTCATCCATCAGTCGGATTTGTATGAAAATTCCCTCGAATCTTTGCTGAAAGAGGCTCTGACTAAAGACCGGATCGCACAATACACAACAGTTGGCATTCATAAAGATGAACTTGTTTTTAATATTGACGAATATCCCATAAAAAAACTGGGCTCGCAGGGACAAAACAAAACCTACCTGGTTTCACTTAAACTGGCACAATACGAATTTATTAAGGAAATATCGGGAATGAAACCCATTTTGCTGCTCGACGATATTTTTGATAAACTCGACCGGCACCGGGTGGAACAAATTGTAAAAGTGGTTTCGGGCGATGATTTTGGACAGATTTTTATTACCGATACCAACCGCGAACACCTCGACGCCATTATAAAAAAAATGAATGCCGAATCCCGTATTTTTACAGTAAATTCAGGAAAAATTGAACCAGTATTATGAGAAAAAGCAATACACAACCTTTAGGCGAAGTTCTCAGGGAATATGTTCGGGCCATGAACATGGACCGCAAACTGAAAGAAGTGGACGTAGTTCAGTCGTGGGAAGTTTTGCTGGGGAAAACCATCGCCGGATACACAAAAAATGTCTATCTCTCGAAACAAATTCTGTATGTTGAAATCAGTTCTTCGGTGGTAAAAAACGAACTGATAATGATGCGCGAGGAAATTCGTACAAAACTCAATGAATTGGCAGGGGAGGAGATGGTTTTGAAAATTGTTTTTAAATAATTTTTAAGCAAAAATAAAGCCCCGATTCTTTCGAACCGGGGCTTTTGGTTATAGTAAAATGGATTAGAAAATGGTCTATTCCTCTTCCTGCTCAGCTTCGTAAGCTTTCAGCAGTTCGTCCTGAACTTCGGCAGGAACTTTTTCGTAGCTGTCGAATGAAATGTTGAACACACCGCGTCCGCCGGTGATTGAACTCAGCGAAGTGGCATACCTGTACATTTCTTTTTGTGGAACTTTTGCACTGATTTTTTCCATTCCGCGTTCAGAGCCCATACCCATAATCATGGCACGACGGCCTTGCAGGTCGCTCATGGCATCGCCCATGCGGTCGCTCGGCACCCAAACTTCGAGGTTATAAATAGGTTCAAGAATTTTTGCTCCGGCATTTTTAAAAGCTTTGCTGAATGCGTTCCGCCCGGCCAGTTTAAACGAAATTTCGTTGGAGTCAACCGGGTGCATTTTTCCGTCGTAAATATAAACCACAATATCGCGGGCATAAGAACCGGTAAGCGGGCCTTCTTCCATTTTTTCCATTATTCCTTTCAGAATAGCCGGAAGGAAGCGTGCATCGATGGAACCACCCACAATGCTATTCACGAAAATGAGTTTTCCACCCCAGGGCAGTACATGTTCCTGCACGTCGCGAACAGCTATTTTTTGTTCTTTATCGCCAAATTTAAACATGTTTTTTGGCGCTACTCCATCCACGTAAGGTTCAATAATCATGTGCACTTCGCCAAACTGTCCGGCGCCGCCCGATTGCTTTTTGTGGCGGTAATCGGCCTGAGCCGGTTTGGTAATGGTTTCACGATATGGAATTTTTGGCTGAATGTAGTTCACATCAATTTTATGCACATTATCGAAATACCATTTCAATACATTCAGGTGGTATTCGCCCTGTCCGTGCACCAATAATTGTTTCAGCTCTTTCGAATATTCAATAACATAAGTGGGGTCTTCAAACTTAATTTTATTCAGAATTTCACCCACCTTTTCGTCGTCCGATTCATTCACGGCTTTAACAGCTACTGTATGTTTTGCTGCCGGAAATTTAATCGGTTCGTATTTTGTGTCGGCTTCTTTCGTTGCAAGTGTTTGATTAAACTTTGTTTCTTTCAGTTTTACGGTGCAACCCAGGTCGCCTACAAAAAGCTCATCAACTTTATCGCGGTTTTTACCTGCTGAAACAAATACCTGCGAAAGTCTTTCCTTGTTTCCTGTTTTGGTATTGATTAAATCGAGTCCCTCCTTAATTTTACCCGACATTACTTTAAAGTAGGTTATTTCACCCACATGCGGTTCAACAGCCGTTTTAAATACAAAAAGGCTGGGGTCGGCAGATTCTTCCATTTTCAGATCTTTGCCACTTGCAACTGGCCTCATCGGTCGTTCCAACGGTGTTGGGGCAATGTTCACAATAAATTCCATTAAACGGCCAACACCTATATCTTTTTTTGCACAGGTGCAAAAAACGGGGTAAAGGTCGCGTTGCAACATACCCATTTTCATTCCTTTGCGCATTTCATCTTCCGAAAGAGAACCTTTGTCGAAATACAATTCCATCAACGATTCTTCGTTTTCAGCAGCCATTTCAACCAACTCGTTGTGCAATTCCTCTGCCTTGTCTTTTTCTGAATCAGGAATGTCCAATACTTCAGGTTTTCCACCGTTTGTACCATATTTGTACATTTTCATTTTCAGCACATCAATAATGGATGAAAACCCCGGACCCGAGTCAACCGGGTATTGCACCACGGTAACTTTATTTCCGAATGTAGCTTTACACTGGTCGAGTGCTGCATCGAAATTGGAATTTTCGTGGTCGAGTTGGTTAAATACAAACATCATTGGGATGTTTACATTCTCTGCATGGCGTCCTGCCGCCACAGTTCCCGATTCTACTCCGTTTGTTGAATTAATGGTAAGTAATGCAAGGTCAGTAACATTTAAAGATGATACTACTCCGCCACATAAATCATCCATTCCCGGGGTATCGAGAATATTGATTTTTGTCCCGTTACTTTCAGTATATAAAAGTGTGGACAATACGGAGTTGCCATATTCCTGTTCGATGAAGTTGTGGTCTGAAACCGTATTTTTTGCGGTTACTTCACCTCTTCGGGTAATAACTCCACCCTCAAACAGCATGGCCTCTGCGAGGGTGGTTTTTCCACTGCCAGCATTACCAATTAATGCAATGTTGCGAATTTGCTCAGTCTTGTAAACTTTCATTTTATTTTAGTTTTTTGATTCATTTTCAGTCTCTCTTCAATTTTCCCTGAAAAAAGGTCACCAAAATTAGTAATATTTTATTAACGATCAAGTTTATTGTTATTTTTGGGCTTCGAAAAATATGGCATGCTGAGAAAAATCATAATTGTACTTGTTTTCCTGTTTTATATCACTTTTGCCGGTGCGCAAAACCGCTTTGTATTGAGTGGAAATATCAGTGACAGTGCAACCGGCGAAGATTTGGCAGGAGCCGCAATTGCAGTTGAGGGAAAGTCCGGTTCAGGTACTTTTTCAAATAATTACGGCTTTTATTCCCTGGCTCTTGAGGAAGGAAATTACCAAATTCGAATTCAGTTTATTGGGTACGAACCCCAGGTTTTGAGGATTGAATTGGATAAAAATATTAAACTGGATGTTGAACTGCAAAGTGCCAGTTATGAAATTGGAAATGTTGTGGTTACAGGAGAAAGGGCTGATAAAAATGTAACTTCGGTTGAAATGGGGAAAGTGCAACTGGCACCCAAACAAATTGAAAATATTCCGGTAATTTTTGGCGAACCCGATATTTTAAAAACCATTCAGTTGACACCGGGTGTTAAACCAGCCAGCGAGGGAAATTCGGGTTTTTATGTGCGAGGGGGAGGCATCGATCAAAACTTAATTTTACTGGACGAAGCCCCTGTTTACAGCGCATCGCATCTGCTTGGATTTTTTTCGGTGTTTAATTCCGAAGCATTAAAAAATGCCAGTCTTATGAAAGGTTCCATTCCGGCTGAATACGGTGGTCGCGCTTCGTCGGTGCTCGATATTCAAATGAATGAGGGAAATTTAAAAAGTTACGGAGTTTCAGGTAATCTTGGACTCATCTCGTCGAACCTTACTGTTGAAGGCCCTCTTGTTAAAGATAAAAGTTCGTTTATGTTGAGCGGGCGCCGCACCTATGCCGATTTGTTCCTGAATTTATCGAAGGAAGAGGATATTAAAAATACTTACCTCTATTTTTACGATCTGAACCTGAAAACCAATTATAAAATAAACAGCAGAAACCGCATTTATCTTTCGGGATACCTGGGTCGCGATGATTTTGGCTACAAAAACGAATTTGGTTTCGACTGGGGAAGTATCACGGGAACTTTGCGCTGGAATCATATTTTTAGTGACAGGTTGTTTTCCAATACGTCGCTCATTTTCAGCAATTACTCCTACAATATTAATGTAATGCAAAATCTTGATCTGGTCATCCGCTCCGAAATTCGTGATGTCAATCTAAAACAGGATTTTTCTTTTTATGCCAATTCAAATAATACCTTCAAATTCGGAGCAAACGTTATCAATCACAGAATTATTCCGGGAGAGGTTTCTGTAAATGAAGGATACGGTTATATTCCTCCGGAAAATATTTCGAGGCGAAATGCTGTAGAGTGGGCTGCTTATATCTCCAACTCACAGCGAGCAACAGATAGAATAAGGTTGTATTATGGCCTTCGCCTTTCGTTGTTCAGTAATATAGGGCCTGGTGAATTTTATGATTTTGATGAAAATGGGGAGTTAATTCAAACCACTGAAACAGAAAAAGGTGAATTTTATAAAACCCAGGGGGGGCTGGAACCACGTTTGGCAGTCAACTATTCATTGAATGACTACAGTTCGGTAAAAGCCTCGTATAACCGTATTTATCAGTTTTTACATTTGCTCACCAACACCACCACAACTACACCCACCGATTTGTGGCTGCCAAGTTCCAACAATGTAAAGCCTCAGATTTCCGATCAGGTTTCACTGGGGTATTTTAGGAATTTTTTAAATAATGAGTTTGAGTCGTCTCTGGAGGTTTATTACAAAGGTTTGCAAAACCAGATTGATTATAAAAACGGCGCTGATTTGGTTTTTAACTCAACCGTGGAATCGGAGCTTGTATTTGGCCGGGGTTGGGCATACGGTGCAGAATTTATGCTGAAAAGAAACCTGGGGCGATTAAACGGCTGGCTCAGTTACACCTGGTCGAAAACCATGCGGCAGTTCGACGAAATAAGCAACGGAAATCCGTTTCCGGCCAGGCAAGACCGCACTCACGATGTTTCAGTAGTTGCCATGTACGACATTACACGCAAGCTGAAGCTTTCGGCTACCTGGATTTATTACACCGGAAATGCAGTTACCTTCCCAAGCGGAAAATATGAAATTGACGGCAAGACAATTGGCTATTATACCGAGCGAAACGGCTACCGGATGCCTGATTATCACCGATTGGATTTAGGTTTGGTGTGGCAACGAAAAAGAACCAGCAAGTTTGAATCGAGCTGGAATTTTTCGGTTTACAATGCCTACGCCCGCGAAAATGCATATTTTATCGACTTCCGGACTAAAGAGGACAACCCAGCAGAAACAGAAGCTGTGCAGGTATCACTTTTTAAGGCTATTCCATCAGTAAGCTACCGGTTTAAATTTTAAAAGCAAAAATTATGAATAATTTCAATTCACAACATAATCACCATAATTCCCCACCTAATCTCCAAAAGTCTCCACTTAATCTCCAAAAGTCTCCACTTAATCTCCACAAATCCCCATTCAATCTCTACAAATCCCCATTCAATCTCTACAAATCACTTTTTTTTCGTATTGGAACTCTACTTTTACTTTCCGTTTTTTATCTGTTCATTATTCCTGGTTGTGAGCGCGTTATCGAAGTGGATTTAAACGAAGTTGATCCGCAAATTGTAATTGAGGGAAACCTTTCTTATAACGATGCGAAACTGGAAGTTAAAATTTCAAAAACAGGCAGTTATTTCAGTACATCTTCGCCTGAATTGATTGATAATGCTCAGGTTTATCTTGAATATGATGGCGCAAATCGTGTTAATGCAGAAGCATTTGGCCATGGAATTTACAAAGTAGAAAATTTTCCGTTGCAACATGGGAAAGAATATCGTTTAAATGTTGAATCTGAAGGAAAAAAATATGAGGCGAAATCCACCCTTTTTCCTTTGGTTAAAATTGATTCATTAGGGTATGAATACCAGCCGGACGTACGTTTTTTCGAAGGTGGGTACCGGCTACTGCTTTATTTTTCAGATCCTCCTGATAATGATAACTACTACAGGATAAAAGTTCATAAGAACGGAGAGTTAATGAACGATGTGGATGATTTAATTGTATTCGACGACAGCCGTCTTAACGGAAAAGGCATTCAGGTAACATTGCGCCGACAACTGTTTGATATGGGTGATACGGCATACGTTCAGTTGATGTCAATTGACGAAAACGCATTTCTTTATTTCACCACCTTCCGCGAAATGGCCAATACAAACCCCGGATCTCCTGCGCCAGCCAATCCCATATCCAATTTTAATA
Organism: Mariniphaga sp.; assembly: GCF_041687215.1. Taxonomy (NCBI): domain Bacteria; kingdom Pseudomonadati; phylum Bacteroidota; class Bacteroidia; order Marinilabiliales; family Prolixibacteraceae; genus Mariniphaga; species Mariniphaga sp. The sequence continues at coordinate 30,104 of NZ_JAWLCI010000030.1, read as the reverse complement.
ACGGGGCACTGGGCTGTTTTTCAGCGTGGTCGTTTGAGGAAAAGGAGATAATTATTGAAAAGTAAAGATATTTTAATTTTTAATAATTTTGATTTGATCTTATAAAATATCAGAAAACCGTAAAATCTTTCACAATGAATAAAAAAGAAGACGATTATTACGATAAGAAAATTGATAATGGTTTAAAAAAGAAGGAGCTTGAAGAAAAGTACGGAGCTCATTTTTCTGAGTTCAACGAACTTTCTCCGGAAATGGAAAATCAATGGCTGAATTCAATTGAAGCGTTTGAAAAACAATTTGATAATGCCAAACGCACAACTGTTTGGGAATATATGAATAAGCCTTTTTTCAAAACGAAAGATGAACTTAAACCATACGAAATCACAAAGGAGTTGGAGCGCTTATTTGATTTGATGGAAGAAAATAAAATAACTTTAAGTACCCTTTGCGAAGTTGATGATGCTGAATTATACCGTTTTATCACAGAAGAACTGTTTCAGGAAGAAATGGATGATATTCGGATACCAGGAATGATGAGCTGTTTTACCTATGAAGAATTTCATCCCAATGCAAAGTTGGATATTAAAGATGCTATTGATTATTTTTTTAGAATGACAATGGGTAAAATGGAAAACATTGGCGGGGAGGGCTACGATCTGCTTTATATCAATATCGAAAATTATAAGGATTCTGCTGGAAATCATATTGAAAAACAAAAAGTTGTTAACTGTATAAACTATTTTCTTGATTCATTCGATAAGTTTGAAATTGTGACCTACAACGAAAAAAAATTTGAAATCAATGAGGAAGAAACCGATGCCGAAGTAACTTTTACCATTCATTACAGAGGTTTATACGAAACCAGTAGTAAAACATACGATTTTAGAGGTGACGGATGTTTTAAACTAAAACCCAGTGAATACGGTGGTTGGGAAATGTACCATATTGATTTACCGGGGTTGACAATTGGTTGATTAATTGATCGCTTACTTTCCGATACAGAAATTCTTAAAAATGTGCCCCAATACTTCATGCGTAGTAATTTCACCGGTGATTTCGCCGAGATAGTGCAAACACTCGCGAATATCCTGCGAAAGGAAATCGCCGGTAATGCCGGTTTTGAGGCCGGTTAAAACGCGTTCGATGGCGGCATGGGCGTTTTTCAGAATTTCGTAATGTCGGGCATTGGAAACAATCACATCTTCCTGGTTTATTAGGTCTGTGTTTACAACGTGGGTCATTAGGTCAATCAGTTTTTCGAGGTTTTGTTTTTCACGGGCCACAATGAATACGCATTTTTCATTTTGCCCCAGTTTCAGTTTTTTGAGTTGTTCGATGGTTTCCGGCTTTCCGACATCGATTTTATTGGCCACAATTATCAGTTGCTGACTGTTGGTAATCCGTTTGCGGATTTTGTCAATCCGGCCTTTTACAACAGGGTAGGGGTTTTGGGTATCCACCACCAGCAGAACCATGGTGGCTTCAGTTAATTTGTGATAAGTACGTTCTATGCCCAGTGTTTCAATATGATCAACGGTTTCACGAATTCCGGCGGTGTCGAAAAACCGGAAAGCAGTGCCGTGAATGTTTACTACATCCTCAATTACATCGCGCGTAGTTCCGTGAATTTCAGAAACAATGGCTTTGTCTTCATTGAGCAGTACGTTCAGCAAAGTCGATTTTCCCACGTTGGTTTCACCCACAATGGCCACCGGAATTCCGTTTTTAATAACATTTCCCAGTTGGAAGGAATTTTTCAGTTTTCGCAGCAGCAACTCCACTTTTTCAGCCAGTTTTCGCAATTCGGTACGGTCGGCAAACTCCACATCTTCCTCGGCAAAATCAAGCTCCAACTCCACCATGGCAGTGAAATGAAGCAACTGGTCACGCAGTTCGTTAATTTCTTTGGAAAAGCCGCCACGCATTTGGTTCAGCGCCAGTTTGTGTGCCGCAGCACTCGACGAGGCAATCACGTCGGCAACCGCTTCGGCCTGCGACAAGTCCATTTTTCCGTTTAAAAACGCGCGTTGGGTAAATTCTCCCGGACGGGCCAGTCGGGCGCCGTTTTCAACCAGGATTTCAAGAATTTTTTGCTGAATATACACTGAACCGTGACACGAAATTTCCACAATATCTTCGCCCGTAAAAGAGTGAGGTGTCCGGAATAGTGCAACTACCACTTCATCAATCACTTCGCTGTTAAAAACAATTTGTCCGAAATGTAATGAATTTGCCGGCTGGTCTTCCAGCTTTTTCGTTTTGTTCGGACTGCGAAAAATTTTACCGGTAATGGAAACTGCCTCGCTTCCCGATAGCCGGATAACCGCAATGGCGCCGCTTCCGGGCGAAGTAGAAATGGCACAAATGGTGGATTGATCGAGCATATTCCTTTACTTTTCTGCAAAGATATACCATTTATACCGATGATGAAAAACATTATTCATTGGTTCGCTCACTCCCAATGATTGTGTTTTTCTATATCGGCATAATACCTGAATGAAAATTGTTCAAAATCGCAAAAAATTGGTATTATTTTGATTAGTTTTAGCCGCAATTAAACAAGGTTTTATGGATTTACTAATCAGAGAATCAGCAGAAATTATTCGGGAATCGAAATTTGTGATGGCTTTTACCGGCGCCGGAATTTCGGTTGAAAGCGGCATTCCACCATTCAGAGGCGAACATGGGTTGTGGAACAAATACAACCCGGAAGTGCTCGATTTGGGTTTCTATTTTGAAAATCATGAAGAGTGCTGGTTTTACATTCGTGAAATTTTTTACGATTTTTTTGCCGATGCCAAACCCAACAAAGCTCACAAGGTACTGGCCCGAATGGAAAAGGAAGGCCTTTTAAAATCGCTTGTAACACAAAACATCGACAACCTTCACCAGCAGGCCGGAAGCAAAATTGTGCACGAATTTCATGGCAATTCCAAACGGCTGAAATGCCTTTTATGTGGAAAACTGTTTAGTTCTAAAGAATTTGACTTTAAAAAAATTCCGCCCCGCTGCGACGAAGACGGGGAAATTCTGAAACCCGATTTTATCTTTTTTGGAGAAGGCATTCCACGCGATGCATACGAAAATTCATTTGCCGATGCCGAAAAAGCCGATGTTTGTATCATTGTAGGCTCAACAGGAGAAGTTACTCCCGCCTCATTTGTGCCGCGAACGGCCAAACAAAGTGGCGCTGTAATTATTGAAATCAATCCTGAAGAAACCATGTTCACCGGCCCGGTCACCGACATTCACTTGAAAGGAAAAGCATCGGAAGTATTAAGTAAACTGGAAAAGGAATTGTTTTAATTCAAAAGAAGAACCGTTATATTTGCGCAACAAAATTTATCAATTATGAAATTACTTGAAGGAAAAACAGCCATTGTTACAGGCGCTTCCAGAGGAATTGGAAAAGCCATTGCCTTGAAATATGCACAAGAAGGTTGCAATGTGGCTTTTACTGATTTGTTTGAAGATGAAAACATGAAAACAACCGAAGCCGAATTGCAGTCGCTGGGTGTAAAAGCAAAAGGTTATGCTTCCGACGCCAGTAAATTTGACGATACGGAACGTGTTGTAAATCAGATAGTGGAAGATTTTGGCCGCATCGATGTGTTGGTAAACAATGCCGGTATTACCAAAGATACGCTGCTGATGCGCATGACAGAAGAGCAGTGGGATGCCGTAATAAATGTAAACCTGAAATCGGTTTTCAACTTTACCAAAGCGGCACAAAAAACTATGCTGAAACAGCGCTCGGGTTCTATTATCAACATGAGTTCGGTAGTTGGCGTGAGCGGAAATGCCGGTCAGGCAAATTACTCTGCGTCGAAAGCCGGAATCATTGGTTTCACCAAGTCGGTAGCGCGCGAACTGGGTTCACGCGGTGTGCGATCCAATGCAATCGCACCTGGTTTTATTATTACCGAGATGACGGCAAAAATTCCCGAAGACGCCCGCAAAGCATGGGAAGCTTCCATTCCGCTGAAACGGGGTGGAACGCCAGAAGAAGTTGCCGGAGTTGCCACTTTCCTGGCTTCCGACCTTTCTTCGTATGTGAGCGGCCAGGTAATTCAGGTGTGTGGAGCAATGAATACCTGATTTTCATTCATAATAAATAAGGAACAGGGGAGGTGCATTGGAAAAATTCACCTCCTTTTTAATTATACTAATGCCATACAACGGACTTTTCATCGGATTGACCACAGTAGATATTCAGTTTTTTGTGGAAAAATTTCCACAGCCCAATAAAAAGGTAAAAACCGAATCGCCTGCCATTCTGGTTGGCGGACCGGCTGCCAATGCTGCTGTGGCTTTTGCGCATCTGAACAAAGGAGCAAATCTGGTTTCAGCAGTGGGTAAAAATCCATTCCAAAGTTTTGTTCAAACCGATTTCAACAAAACACAAATTCAGTTTACTGATTTGGTCGCATCGCAGGAGACGAATCCTGTTCTGGCTTCGGTAATTACTTCAAAGCAAAATGGTGACCGGAATATTTTCACCCATTATCCGGAACCCATTCAACCTGAAATTTCGCCGGATGTACTGTTAAATGCAATAAATCCTGAAATACTGATGCTTGATGGTTTTTACCCTGAATTTGTTCTTGATTGTGTAAAGCTGGCCGGGGAAAAACGAGTTCCTGTGGTTGTTGATTGCGGAAGTTGGAAACCGCAGTATGATGAATTACTGAAGCATGCCGACATTGCCATCTGTTCATCCGATTTTTTTCCGCCAGGGTGTTCAGATGCCACCGATGTTTTTGATTTTCTGAAAAGTAAAAATGTTTTTCGCTCTGCTATTTCCCTGGGCAGCCAAAGTTTAATTTTTCAGACAGAAAAGGGCAGTGGAGAAGTACCTGTTGAACGAGTAAAAGTAGTTGACACATTGGGAGCTGGAGATTTTTTGCATGGCGCATTTTGTTACTATTTCCTGTTGTCAAATTTCAACTTCGAAAATGCACTGAAAAAAGCAGTTAATTTGGCCACATTTACCTGTGAGTTTGAAGGAACACGCACCTGGATAAATTTTACAGAATAACTTTTATTTTGAAAAATAATCCTTAACTTGTTTCCATCTAATAGGGGGAATAAGAGGGAATGTTCAATAAGTCGATTGCATATCGTTTAACACTTTTTATATCGTTGGCCGTAATTGCCGTTTTTGTTGCTTTTATTACAGCAAATTATTTATTTAACCGGAAATTGCTGAGAGATAATATTGAAAATCATGCAATTAGCATGAGCATGGAAATAAATTCTCTGGTAAACCAAAATACAATAACCACAAATGAAGTAGCCAAAAACATTGCCAAGCAAATAATTTATTACAGCCAAAATGAAGGTGCAGAATTTTTGCTATCCATGGCTATGAAAGAATATCCTTTTTTGAATGCTATACATGTGAAAATTGATTCTGCAGTTTCACTTCCTTTTAATCATTACTACATTTTTCATGATACAAACGGCGAACTCATTTTTAAACAGAATTCGGAACCGGTATTTTATTGCAAATCAGAAAAAGAGATATATGAAAATATTCTGGGTGCTGATGATTCAGGTTGGTCAGAGCCTTACCGATGCCACGAAAAAGGCAATGTAGTGGTTTCCTATTTTACTCCGGTAATTGCCTTTGAACAGGACGGGCAGGAAACTTTTTCAGGACATGTAATCTGCGAACTTTCATTAACCGAATTAAATGAGGCAATAAACCAAATGGAAATTGGTGAAAGAGGGTATGCTTTTTTAATTACACACGAGGGAGATTACATAACCCATCCTTACGAAGACTGGATTTTAAATCAGAATGCTTATTCCCTTCCTTCAAAATCCATTAATCGAAACAAGATTAATCTCGACACAATTTTTCAAAACAGGCTAACCGGTTCAATCATTGTCTATCCGGAAATACTCAATTTTGAAAAAAGCTGGGCTTATTATACACCGGTTAATGAAAACAGATGGTTTCTTATTTTTATTCTGCCCTACAAGGAACTTTTTAATGAATTGAATTGGGTAACATTCCGCATGATATTGTTTGCTCTGGCTGGAATTCTGTTCATTTATTTAATCATTTACTTCATAACAAAAAAACTAATTGAACCACTTAGCGATGTTACCTCAAGGCTGACGGTTTTCAGAGGAGAAGATTTTATTAAAAATAATACCAGCAACGAAGTTCAAATAGTTTCTGAAACGCTGGAGTACCTGAGGGAATGGTTCGACCAGTACCGAACTGTAAGCGAAGAGGAAGAGATGAAAAGTTTACGAAGGAAACAGGATTTACAGCAGGCTTCCGAAATTCAGATGAGTTTAATAAAAACTAACTTTCCGGCATTTCCAAACCGGAATGATATAGATTTGTATGCCATTTACAAACCTGCGCGGGTGGTTAGCGGCGATTTATTCGATTATTTTTTTATTGACAACGAAAACCTGGTTTTTACCATTGGCGATGTATCAGGTAAAGGAATTCCGGCAGCAATTTTTATGAGTGTGGCACAAACCATAATCAGAAGCAAAGCAGACGTGATGAGTTCAAAAGAAATAGTGACTAAAACAAATATTGAGCTGAGCACCAGCAATCATCATCAGTATTTTCTTACGCTTTTCCTGGGTGTGCTGAATCTGAGAACAGGAATTTTGAATTATTGTAATGGTGCGCACGATTTTCCTTTTATTTTAAAACCTGACGGAAAAATTACTGAGCTCAATGTGGCTCACGGCCTTCCGCTTGGGCTTTATCCTGAAAAGGAATATAAAGAATCGAAAATAAAACTTGATGAAGGGGATACTATTATTTTATATACCGACGGAGTTACTGAATTGCTGAATGAAAAGAAAGTACAATTCGGGAACGAGCGCCTGAAAGAAGATTTACAGAAATTTTGTGATTTTCCTCCAATTGAAATTGTGAAAAACATTGAGAAAAATTTAAATGAATTCAAAGGCGATAATCCTCAAACTGACGATATCTGCCTTTTTGCCATTAAGTACATGCCATAAAAAAAACCTGGTCTCCCAGGCTTTTTCTCTAATTTTTGCTTAACTCTTTTTTACTCGATAAAATTCGTATTAAAAGCTTTTCATTCTTTTTGTCGAATCCAACCGAAATAGTGTCTCCTTCGGTTATGGAAGCTTTAATAATTATTTCAGCCATTTCATCTTCAAGATATTTTTGAATTGCACGTTTTAACGGGCGAGCACCAAATTGCGGGTCGTAACCTTTTTCGGCCAGAAAATCTTTGGCAGCAGGCGAAATTTTCAGCTTGTAATTCAGCGATTCAACGCGGTTATACAAGTCTTTAATTTCAATATCAATAATTTGGTGAATATGTTTTTTATCCAGTTGATTAAACATCACCACATCATCAATTCGGTTAAGAAATTCGGGCGCGAATGCTTTTTTGAGCGCTTTCTGAATTACATACTTCGCATGCTCATTGTCTGACTCCGGCGATTTATTCACGGCAAAACCAACACCGCGGCCAAAATCCTTGAGTTGGCGTGTTCCAATGTTGGATGTCATAATAATAATGGTATTCTTGAAATCCACACTTCGTCCCAGACTGTCAGTCAGGCGGCCTTCATCCAAAAGTTGAAGTAAAATGTGGAACACATCAGGATGTGCTTTTTCCATTTCGTCGAGCAGAACAACCGAATAAGGCTTCCGTCTTACTTTTTCAGTTAGTTGTCCGCCTTCTTCGTAACCCACGTAACCCGGAGGCGCGCCAACCAAACGCGATACAGAAAATTTTTCCATGTATTCGCTCATATCAATGCGGATAAGAGAATCGAGGCTGTCAAACAGGTAGGTTGCCAATACTTTGGCCAACTGGGTTTTACCAACTCCTGTAGGACCTAAAAAGATGAACGAGCCAATCGGTCTGTTCGGATCTTTCAGTCCGGCACGGTTTCGCTGAATGGCCTTTACAATTTTCTGAATTGCTTCTTCCTGCCCGATAACTTTTGTTTTCAAATCTTTTTCCATGTTCATCAGGCGTTTGCCTTCGGCTTGCGCAATGCGCTGAACCGGCACACCTGACATCATGGCAACAACTTCGGCAACTTTCTCTTCGTCAACGGTTTCCCTATGGTTTATCAATTCTTTCTCCCAGGCTTCCTTTTCTTTTTCCAGAAGCTGAAGCAGATTTTTCTCTTTGTCTCTGAAATTGGCTGCCAGTTCAAAGTTCTGACTTTTTACAGCAGCTATTTTTTCTTCTTTTGTCAGTTCAATTTTTTCTTCCAGTTTTACAATCCGGTCGGGTACATTAATATTCGAAATATGAACCCGCGACCCTGCTTCATCCAGCGCGTCAATGGCTTTGTCAGGCAGATACCGGTCTGAAATGTAGCGGGCTGTGAGTTTTACACAAGCGTCAATGGCTTTTGGTGTATAATTCACATTGTGATGGTCTTCGTACCGGCTTTTAATGTTGTTTAAAATTTCAATGGTTTCATCAACCGAAGTGGGTTCCACCATTATTTTCTGAAAACGCCGTTCAAGTGCACCGTCTTTTTCAATATGCTGCCGGTATTCATCAAGTGTGGTGGCGCCAATACACTGAATATCGCCACGCGCAAGAGCGGGTTTCAGCATGTTGGCCGCATCAAGCGAACCCGTTGCTCCGCCGGCTCCAACTATGGTATGAATTTCGTCAATAAAAAGAATAACATTGTTAACTTTAGTCAACTCATTCAGAATGGCTTTCATCCGTTCTTCAAACTGTCCGCGGTATTTTGTACCGGCCACAATTGATGCAATGTCGAGACTAACCACCCGCTTGTCAAATAATATCCGCGATACTTTTTTGCCCACAATGCGCAAAGCCAAACCTTCTGCAATAGCCGATTTTCCAACGCCAGGTTCGCCTATTAATATCGGGTTATTCTTTTTTCTTCTGCTTAAAATCTGGGCAAGTCGTTCAATTTCCCTTTCGCGGCCAACAATCGGATCGAGGCTGTTTTCCTCAGCCAGTTTGGTAATGTCAATCCCGAAATTGTCCAGAACCGGAGTGTCTGATTTTGGCGTTGAACCTTTTTTGGGGCCCTGGGCACCACCGGGTCCGCGCGAAAAAGCACCTGCCGGTTCGTCATCTTCGCTTTCAGGAAAATCTGATCGTGCTTCCGGGCTTTTATAATCTTTTAACTGAGATTTAACAATGTAGTAATTCACCCCAAACTCGACCAAAAGCTGCGTTACTATATTATCATTGTCTTTTAATATAGCAAGCAAAAGATGGCCGCTGTTGGCTGTAGGGCTTTTAAACCAGCGAGCTTCGAGGTAAACAAGTTTGAGGGTTTTTTCCGTCGATTTCAGCATCATTAAATCCACTTTCCCGTTAATGGGTTTGTCTGTTTTAACTTTCTTTTCAATGAGTTGCTTTAAATCTGCCAGATTTACACCCAGGTTTTCGAGAATATCGGTAGCAATACCTTCTCCATCCCTTAAAATACCGAGGAAAAGATGTTCTTGCCCAATATAATCGTTACCCAGCCTGATGGCCTCTTCACGACTGTAACCTATAATGTCTTTTATTCTTGGAGAAAACTGAGAATCCATATTCATTTTAAAATTTTACCTATTTAAACAAAAACTATTCCTAATAGTTTGAACCACTAAAATACTTAAAATACCAGTGCAAAATTAATAAACATCGAAGAAGTTTTTAAGGAATAAACTGGTTTACTGAATTATTGACAGTTAATTTGTTGATATCTTCTCCTTAATCCTTTTATAAATCAAACCCAAATATGCCCTTTTGACAGATGATTTTTACTATTTTTGTGGGTCTTTTTAAAAAAGTAGAAAATTATTTTAAAGCAGATAGAATATAATGAGTGAAGGAGAAAGAATAATTCGGATTAACATTGAAGAGCAGATGAAATCTGCATACATTGACTATTCGATGTCAGTCATTGTTTCACGTGCATTGCCCGATGTTCGTGATGGATTTAAGCCGGTTCACCGCAGGGTACTTTACGGAATGTATGATTTGGGAATATTGTCGAACAGATCCTATAAAAAATCAGCAAGGATAGTAGGTGAAGTTTTAGGTAAATATCACCCGCACGGAGATTCGTCGGTTTATTTCACCATGGTCAGGATGGCCCAGCACTGGTCTTTGCGTTATCCGCTGGTTGACGGTCAGGGTAACTTTGGTTCGGTTGATGGCGACAGTCCTGCTGCCATGCGTTATACCGAAGCCAGAATGGCAAAAATTGCAGAAGAAACACTGGCCGACCTCGATAAAAATACGGTTGATTTTCAGCCTAATTTCGATGAGTCGCTTTCAGAACCCTCGGTTCTTCCAACCCGTATTCCCCAGTTGCTTGTAAACGGAGCCTCGGGAATTGCAGTGGGTATGGCCACCAACATGGCCCCACACAACCTTTCTGACAGTATTGATGCCATTATTGCATACATTGAAAATAACGACATTGAAATTTCTGAGTTAATTGAAATCATTAAAGCGCCCGATTTTCCTACCGGTGGAATAATTTATGGTTACCAGGGTGTAAAAGAAGCTTATGAAACAGGCAGGGGAAGAATTGTTCTGCGTGGAAAAGCTCACATTGAAAATGAGGGAAACCGTGAAAAAATAATAGTTACCGAAATTCCTTACCAGGTTAACCGGGCTGAAATGATTCAAAAAACCGCCGACCTGGTAAATGATAAAAAAATTGAAGGCATTTCCAATGTAAACGACGAGTCGGGAAGGGATGGAATGCGCGTGGTATATGATATTAAGCGAGATGCCATGAGTAACGTGGTGCTGAACAAACTTTACAAATATACGGCACTTCAAACCGCTTTCAATGTGAATAATATTGCCCTGGTAAACGGAAGGCCCAAAATGCTGAACCTGAAAGATATTATCAGGCATTTTGTGGATCATCGCCACGAAGTGGTTACCCGGCGGACGCAATATGAATTGGAACAAGCCGAAAAGAGGGCTCATATTCTGGAAGGACTGATTATTGCCAGCGACAACATCGACGAAGTAATTGCCATAATCAGAGGATCTTCCACTCCCGATGAAGCAAGAGAAAAATTAACCGAACGATTCGGACTTTCCGAGGTTCAGGCAAGAGCTATTGTTGACATGCGTTTGCGGCAGTTAACGGGTCTTGAACAGGACAAACTGAGGAAAGAATATGAGGACATCATGCAACAGATTGAGTATTACAAAACGATTCTTGCTGATGTTTCGCTGAGGATGGATATTATTAAAGAAGAACTTCTGGAAATAAAGAATAAATTTGGAGATGCCCGCCGAACAGAAGTTATTCCCAATGCCGAAGAATTTAATCCGGAAGATTTTTATGCCGATGAAGATATGGTTATTACCATTTCTCATTTGGGGTATATCAAACGAACTCCGCTTAGTGAATTCCGTACGCAGGGCAGGGGAGGAATTGGTTCAAAAGGAGGCTCAACCCGTGATGAAGATTTCCTTGAGCATATTTTTATCGCCTCCATGCATAACACACTATTGCTGTTTACCGAGCACGGAAGATGTTACTGGTTAAAAGTGTACCAAATTCCTGAAGGAACACGATCATCAAAAGGAAGAGCGATTCAAAACATCCTGAATATTGGAACAGAAGACAAAGTTCTTACCTTTATAAAAGTAAAAACACTTTCAGACGAAGAATTCATCAACAACAACTACATTCTTTTTGCAACCAAAAAAGGAATGATTAAAAAAACTTCGCTTGAAGCTTATTCAAGACCACGACAAAATGGCGTAAATGCAATAACCATTAGAGAAGACGACGAATTGTTGGAAGCCCGGCTAACCAACGGCGAAAGTGAAATAATGCTTGCCGTGAAATCGGGCAAAGCCATTCGTTTCAATGAATCTAAGGTTCGCCCCATGGGTCGCTCAGCGTCAGGAGTAAGGGGAATTAGACTGGCTAATGAAAAAGATGAAGTTATTGGAATGGTTTGCCTGCAGAACGGAGGTGAAGATATTCTTGTAATTTCTGAAAATGGATATGGAAAACGTTCGAAATTAGAAGATTATCGAGTTACAAACCGTGGTGGAAAAGGAGTTAAAACGTTAAATATTACCGGAAAAACAGGAAAATTGATTTCCATAAAAAGTGTTTCGGATAAAAATGATTTAATGATAATTACTGAACATGGTTTAACAATTCGATTAGCCGTACGAACCATTTCACTGTTAGGCAGGGCAACTCAGGGAGTCAGACTTATTAATTTAAAAGACGACGACAGCATTGCATCTGTAGCCCGTGTGGTAAACGAAACTGCCGCTGAGGTAATAGATGAGATAGTTGATTCAGAAATGGATATTAGCTTGAATTCTGATTCAGATGAAGATTTGCCTGAAGGTGAAGAAACAGATGAAAACAACTTAGAACAAGAATAAATTGTCGAATATTTGGCTAAGTTTTTGAATAAACTATAAATTCGTAATATTTTTGTAAATAAATTAATTTTAAAATTTTATAGGTAATGAAAAAAGTAATGATTTTTATGGTTTTGGCTTCCATCGCATTTTCTGGTTGCGGCCAGAAAGGTTTGGTAACCAAATCACAAAACCTGAAAGATACAGGAAAACTGGAAGAAGCGTTACAGAATATTAACCAGGCGGTTGATCCTACTCATGATAAAGCCGACAAAACCATTGACTGGCCACGGACCTGGGAAGTTAGAGGTGAGGTGTATCAGGCTGTTTATCAGTCGGAGAACGAAGAAGTTAAAAATCTTGTTGAAGACCCTTTAACTGAAGCGCTAAAATCATACAAAAAAGCGCTTGAACTGGATGATAAAGGAAGGTTTGAAAACAGTGTTAAAGTAAAATTAACCTTGTTAACCAACGACTTAACAAACCAGGCAGTTGAGGCCTTCAATGATGAAAATTATCCTCGTGCATTGCAGTCGTTTGAACAAATTCTTGATGTTCAGGAAATTGATATAATCAAAAGAGATAATCCTGATGTGGTTGATACTGTTATTATTTTCAACGCAGGTTTGGCTGCTTACAATGCAGAAAACTACGACAAAGCAATTGAATATTACAGGGAAGCTGCAAAATATGGCTATAACGAAGCCAGAACTTACAGTCTGATTGCCAATGCATACCAGTTGCAAAAAGATACCTTAGGCGCTTTGGCAGCATTACAGGAAGGTTTTGAAAAATATCCGGAAGACAACACTGTTCTTACCAGTATGATTCAAATATACCTGGATTTGGACAAAACGGAAGATGCCATGAGGTATTTGGATATGGCCATTCAGCAGGATCCGGGAAATGCCACTTTTTATTTTGCTCAGGGTACGCTTTATGAAAAAGTTGAAAACGAAGATAAAGCCATAGAAGCTTATGAAAATGCAATAGAAAACGATGAAGAATTTTTTAATGCATATTATAACCTTGGAGCTTTGTATTACAATAAAGGCGTGAAACAAATTGAAGTTGCAAATTCAATACCTACAAGCAACAACCAGGAATATGAAGTTGAACTGAAAAAAGCTGACAAATGGTTTAGGGAAGCATTGCCATATATGGAAAAATGCCACGAACTTAAGCCAGACGACAACATGAGCATGGAATCGTTGAAAAACCTTTACTACAGGTTGAAAGACATGGAGAACTATAACAGAATGCTCGAGAAGTTAGGACAATCATAACTGAATAAAAAAGGGGTGTACTTCACTCCTTTTTCTATATATATTTTATTTAACTTAATATTAATTATAAGACAAACGAGTTAATTTGTTTATTTTGGAAAATCAGAGTTTATATGGCCCCGAGGATTCGGGGTTTGCATAAAATCAAATATTTGGCGGGCACCGGCAATTATCGGTAAAGATTTTATGTAAAAGTTTACACAATGTTCCTCACAAAATGTTTTTCCTATACTTTAATTCTATTAATTAAGATATATTCAAATACCAACGCGTTTAAAATCGGTTATTCTGAATCAGCAGCTGTTCTAAAAATATTTCTATTCGATTCTCAGCGAGTTTAAAATTCATAAAGCACTTATTATATCAATACTTTCCTGTTCATAACTTGTACCTGAACAGCTAAGCAATCCCACAGCAGTTGTAAAATAATCCTTATTTTTGCGCTTTATAATAATTGAAGTTTAACTTCGTTTTGATTTAAAAATTAAAATAATACAATATCCATGTTTAAACTTTTAATGATTCAGGCCGATTTAGCAACTGCATCTGATACATTGGCCCAGGCGCAAGACGGAATCTCAACAAAATTTATTGATTTGGCCTTTAAAGGCGGTTGGATTATGATTCCGATAATTGCTTTGTCGATTATTGCTGTATATATATTTTTCGACCGGTATTTTGCCATAAAAAAAGCCGGAAAATTTGACACCGGCCTTCTCGAAAAAATAAAGGTTTACATTACCAACGGGAAAATTGATGATGCCGTGATGCTTTGCCGGAGCAGTTCAAATCCTGCATCCAGGATGCTGGAGAAAGGTATCAGCCGTATTGGCAGGCCGCTAACTGACGTAAGTGCAGCCATTGAAAACGTGGGTAACCTTGAAATTTCTAAACTGGAAAAAGGACTTCCGGTATTGGCTTCGGTGGCTGGAGGTGCGCCCATGCTCGGCTTCCTTGGTACGGTTATGGGCATGATTCAGGCTTTTTACGACATGTCTAATGCCGGAAATAATATTGATGTAACTCTTTTGTCCACAGGTATTTATCAGGCTATGGTTACTACGGTTGCTGGTCTTATTGTTGGTATAATTGCTTATTTTGCCTACAATATTTTGGTAGCCAATGTCGAAAAAGTGGTTTTTAAAATGGAAGCCACTACTACAGAATTTATGGATTTACTGAACGAACCTGTATAATATTTATAATGGCATTAAAACGAAGAAATAAAGTGAATGCTGCCTTCAGCATGTCGTCCATGACGGATATCGTATTCTTATTACTGATATTTTTTATGGTGACCTCTACTTTGGTAGCGCCCAATGCACTGAAATTACTGCTTCCACAGAGCAACAATCAAACAGCTGCAAAACCCATTACAACCATTTCAGTTACAAAAGAATTGAGGTATTACATCAACGATGATGGCAGGCTTCGGAGCATTGAATTCCGGGAAATTGAACCTTTTTTGCAAAACCGGTACGGTATTGGTGACGATGATATTTATATTTCACTCCACGCCGAAAAATCGGTTCCGTGGGACGAAGTGGTAAAAATTATGAACATTGCAAGAAAAAACAAGTATAAAATGATAGCGGCCACAGCGCCGGAAAGTTAAATGACTTATTTAGAAAAACATAAAAAGGGTATAATAGGAACAGCAATATTTCACATTTCAGTGTTGCTGTTACTTATCTTTTTAGGCTTTTTTACACCGCTGCCATTGCCCGGCGAAGAAGGAATTTTGGTCAATTTTGGCACCAGCGACAAGGGTTTGGGTGATATTGAACCTGCACCACAACGCCGTCAACCTGATCCTCCTCCACCAACCCGAAGTGAACCCGAACCTGAACCGGCAACTACCCCACCTCCGCAACCTGCCACCACTCCACCTGCTGCTGAACCCGAACCGGCTGAAGAAGAAGCGATGACTCAGGATTACGAAGAAACCGCCGCCATTGATGCCGCAGAAAAAAAAAGACAGGAAGAAGCTGAACGCCAGCGTCAACTGGAAGAACAACGACGCCGAGAGCAACAACAGGAACAGCAACGTTTAGCCGAAGCTGAAAACCAGCGCCAGGCCGAAATTGAGCGCCAACGACAGGCAGAGTTGGAAAGACAAAGGCAAGCCGAAGCTGAAAGGCAACGCCAGGCTGAATTGGAACGGCAAAAACGTGAAGAAGAACAGCGCCGTATTACCGAAATAAATTCCCGAGCGCAGGGAGCTTTTGGTGGAAATACAAATGGTTCAGGTGGTCAGGGAACAGGCACAAATCAAAGCCAGGGAGCTACTTTCCCGGGCGGAAACCAGGGTTCGCCAACAGGCGATCCAAACGCAGGAACTTACGGCCCCGGAGGAAGTGGCGGAGGTGCTCAGGGTTCAGGTATTTCCTATGATCTTTCAGGACGTTCGGCACGTTCGCTCCCCAAACCAGTTTACCCGGGCGACGATGAAGGTCTTGTGGTTGTTAAAGTTACTGTGGATAAAAACGGAAATGTAACAGCAGCAGAACCAGGTGCCAGAGGAACCACCATTATGAATCAGAGTTTTTGGGCAGAAGCCCGGCAGGCTGCATTAAAAGCAAAATTCAATATTGATGAAAGTGCCCCCGCTTTTCAACAGGGGACTATCTCCTACCGATTCAGACTAGACTAATCGCGTTCGTGGTGAACTTCATTGCTGTGTTTATGAAGTTCTTTTGCAGACGTCACTAATTCTTCGTATTTCTTTTCGCTGATTTTTTCGGCTTTGTAACCTTTTTTCTCAATGGCAACGGCAAATCCCTTGTCGTCATTCTTTTTCTCCACATACTCAATAAAAATGGTATTTGAAGCATGATCAACTCTCAAATCTTTTATCCCTTTCTCGAATCTAAGGTATTCGTGCAGCGTTTTTTCGCAATCGGCACAATCCATATCGCTTTGAAAGCAAACCACTGCCCTGCCCTTTTTCTGAGCTGAAATTTCACTGGTAAATCCTCCCAGCATTAAAATCAAAAATACTATACCTAACTTTTTCATTTTTAATAATTTATTGGTTTCTAATTTATTCATAATTCAAATTAAAGCGTAATCCCAAATAAATGCGCCGACCTTTAACCGGACCCCAAACATTGGTGGCATCAAAGTTGGGTCCGAAAGGATCATCGGCACCAGCAATCGGATTTAATTGTTTAAAATCAGCTAAATTTTCAGCGCCAAGATAAATGTTCCAGTAGCGGAAATATTTGGTTATCTGGGCATTCATTACCGTAAAAGGAGAAAATTCATAATATTCTGCAGAAACCTGCATCAAATCCATCCCCTCTACCGGATAACGCGGAATGCGCCCGCCGCCGTTAAACTGAATGGTGTAATCGAACATCCACTTTTTCAGATTGGTGGTATAATTAAAAGTAATCAATCCTTTATACCGGCTGGTCAAAGGTTTTTCCACCAACTGCCCACCAATGGTTTGTTTCACATCGTTATGCCGGTAAGCCAGCAACATATCAAGTCGTTCAACAGGCTGGTAGCGCAAATCGAATTGCAAACTGTTGGAATAGGATTGTCCGTCGAGTGGCGCCAGAATGATATTTTCTGCCGATGTTTCACGATCTATAACCAGTTGCGATTGAAAATCGGTACGGAAATATTCCGCATTGAGTTGGAGCTCGCGGCCCCAAAGTGCATAATTTTGCACCACGGCAAACCCATAATTCCAGGCCTTTTCCTGAAAAACGTCATCTGTCCATTGCAAGGAACGGGAATTGGCCAGCAGATAATTGTTTTCTGAAATTACATTGGCAGTGCGGTATCCTTTTCCGGCGCTTGCCCTCACAGTAACATATTCTCCCATATTGTACCGAAAATGCATGCGGGGAGTAACAAAAGTGCCAAACAGGTTGTGGAAATCACTTCTGATTCCGGCCATAAAAGTTAAATCCTCATCGGGTTTAAAGGTATATTCGGCGAATATTCCCGGAACCTGTTCAATCCTTTCCGTTTGCCTGTCGTACAGGTTTTCGCTGAAATTGTCGTATATAAAACTGAATCCGGTATTCACGGAATGTTTTCCCAACAAATCCAAATCACGGGTTAAAACGGCACTTCCATAAAAACGGGATTCATCGGCATTGTAATGATTCAACCCGTAAAACGAGCGGGTTTCGTGGCGTGAAAAGTTTGACAACCAGGCCAGTGCCGTTCTTTGATTTGGCCAAACATACCCGGTTTTGAAAAATCCATCCAACCGGTCGTTTTCAATGTTAATTCCATACGGATTGGTAACAAGCGGCTGCATTCCCCGCTCAAAACCCGTCTGGCCACCCAGTCGATCTTCTGTTAAAACACTAAAGCCGGCCTGCGCCATGTATCCTTTGTGGTTGTTGTATTTCCAGCGGTTGAAAACCTGAATCTGGCGCGAAAGCGGCTCATCGAGGAAACCGTCGCCATTATGGTCATTTATTTGGGATTGATCCGATGCGTGAACAAAAATACCAGTAGTCAACATATCTTTGTGAACTCTGATGTTGCCGTTTCCGTTAAACTCCAAGCGGCCACTGGCACCAAAAAAGGTATTCAGAAACAGTTTTTCCTGGGAATCCGGTTTTTTGTATTCGGCATTTATTTGCCCGGCAATGGATTCGTACCCATTTAAAACCGATGCTGCACCTTTTGAAACCTGAATGGATTCCATCCACGGACCCGGAACATAAGTTAAACCAAAATTGGTAGCTAGCCCGCGCAGGTTGGGCATATTTTCAATTTGCAATAATGAATATGTACCTTCCAGACCGAGTAACCTGATTTGTTTGGCTCCGGTAACTGCGTCGCTGTAACTCACATCAACCGAAGGATTTGTTTCAAAACTCTCGGCCAGGTTGCAGCAGGCTGCCTTGTGCAACTCGGCGCCGTTTATTCGTTCGGTTTGAATGGGATCGATGGCAGAAAGATAAGTGCCCCGGTTTTTATGCACTACTTTTACTTCGCCTAATTCCAGATTGGGTTCAAGCACAATTTCCAGTGGTTCCAAATTATTCACATGCAATTCCTGAGTTTCGTAACCCACAAAACTAACCACCAGAATATGGTTTCCGTTGCCTTTTCTGATTTTAAATGTACCGGTATCATCCGATGCAACGCCGGTATTTGTTCCCTTCCAATGAATATTCACTCCTGGCAATGGTTGCTTTTTACTTTTATCGTTGCCGTAAATAACTCCTTCCAAAACCTGGGAAACCGCAAAAAATGGAAGACATATTAAAATTAAAATTCCTAATTTTTTCATACTTAAGACCTAAATCATTGTAAATAAATTACCTGGGGGTAACAATGAAATCTTAAGCTAAAACAGGAATTTTTAGGTTGTGAATATGAATGAGGAAATCTGTTGAAGTTTGAAATGGTGGTGGTGGGTCGATATAATTTAAACCTGATTTTTCCGGGTCTTCTTCCAAATTAAAAAGGAAAACAGTAATTGTTTCCAACACTTTCAATTGAACCGGTTGAATTTTTTCAATCCGTATTTTTTCATTGACTACCTGATTATCTAATTTTAAATATTTGACATCAGGCGTGTTACATCCGCATTCATCATTATGTGAACTGCAGTCATGGCATTCATCTGCAGTGGTGCAAACTTCTTCCCCACCCTCGTTATGTGTATGGTGAATGTGGAAATTGTCTTCACAGGTTTCAGGACTAACATAAACAGAAACCTGCTCAATTCCTGAGCAGGAACAGTGTGAATAATAAACCAATACGCCTGTTGCCGAAATCAAAAAAATGATTCCCAGAAAAAGTACTGCTATGTTTCTGAATACATTCACAACGCAAATGTAATAAAAATCAGGAATAATATTTTGTTAACAGAACGTTAAACTAATTAATGCCCAGTATTTCATCACCTTGTTCAAATACAATATCACGAGGAATGCCAGCTTCGCCAATCCGGTTGAGGTCTTTTTGCAATTCTTCGCGAATGAATCCTTTTTCTTCGAGCATTTGCTTTGCAGTTTGGTAATCGCCATCGCCCTGAATTTTAAGTACCAGTTCTGAAAGGCTGAGCATGGCCTCTTTCATTTTTTCAAAATCTACGCGGTAGGTTCCGGTTGCTGCATCACGTTCAAAAGCGCCGGCCTCCTGAAAATAATAAAAACGCATCATGTTGGCTTTTCCGTGGGCGCTGGCTGCACCAAAACGCACCGAACGGAAAATGCCTGCCATAAACGTTACGAAATTGTCCATCATCTCTTTTTCGCCCATTTCGCCCATTTCATTCAGTTGGTAAACGCACCACAAACCCAAAATATCGGCTTTACTTTCTTCAATGGAAGTATAAGCATCTTTCAGTGCTTCGCGAACGGTAGTACTTTTGTCCACTGTATTTCCAAGTCCCAGCCCGTGAGCCACTTCGTGAAACATGGTATTTTCGAAAAAAGCATCGAATTTTACATGTTTGCGCTGATCTTCAGCAATCAGCAGGTCGGAAATGGGAACCAGAATTTTATCGAATTTAGCCTGCATGGAGTTTTTTAACTGCAATTTGCGACTTCCCTTATCCTCGCGCACTTTTTCATCATTGGGCAGGTTGATGGCGATGGTTTTGCTTCCCGCGTTGCAATCGCCGGCATAATAAATGGCGTCGTACACATTCATATCCGAATCAACGCCGGGCGTTTCATTTTTATAGGGAGGTTCGCAAGGCAAAGCTTTTTGCAGGCCCGGCAAAAAAGCAGCATATTTTTCCAGTTTTTCACTCCACACTTTGTCTTTAATCAGAATAAACGATTCGTGCGCGGTTTTATAACCGTAAAGCTGGTCCTCGTAATTTTCGATTGGACCCACAATAAATTCGATGGTGTTGTTTTTCATATCCATCCAGGCCATATCGCTTTCGTAATATTCGTCGGTGAGGAGCGCCTGTGCCCGTTTTTCCAGGTAGTTTTTCAAACCAGGATCTTCAGCCAGTTCAGCAGCCTGAAGGATTAATTCCGAAGCATGTGTTACTTCTTCATTCCAGGCTTCGTGATAAGGAACTGCAACCAGATTGCCGTTTTCATCCCGACGGATTACAGTGTAAAGACTGGTTTTTGCCGGTTCATCCCAGGCATCAAATTCTTCTTTGGTCATATCAGCCGGATAAAAATTTGCGCCTGCCGGTTTTGGCCCCACACCTTCAATAAAAGGCTGGTTATTATTCAGGCGTTCCCACGGGCCATAATTTATTTTTAGAAATTTTTTGGTGTATTCATCCAAATCATCTGTAAATAACTCATTTTTATTCCCGTAGGCCTGTGTCCAGAAAATTTCGTCCATGATTTGGGCAGCCTCCAGCAGTAACGGAAGCATTTGTTTCTCTTTTTCAGTTAAAACGCTTAAATCGGTCGTAAGCCTGAATGGTGCAAATTCTTCCACTTTATTTTTCATTTCGTTGTTTGCTTCAGTGTTGTTTTCTTGTTTTGGAGTTGATGTGCACCCGTAAAAAAGTGCTGCCATCAATACAACTGATAAAAACTTGTTCATTATTAAATTTATTTAAATTTTGAAGACAAAGTTACAAAACGATTGCACACAAAACAGAATGAACATCAGCCTTTGCAGAATAAATTAAACCAATTCCCAATTTTTATGTTCGTAATTACAGAATCAGTTGTAATATTCAGGAATGGTGTACAGTACAAAAAATATTAAACTAATGAATAGAATAGTGAATATTCTTGCTGCTCTGTTTTTGTTTGTTATGCTGATAGTCTCTTGCAGCCAATACGAAACCCTTACCAGGGAAGTAACAGCCACCGCCTACAATTCGCTGGCGCATCAAACCCACGCCGAACATTCAGCAATAACTGCCTGGGGCGATTCACTGAAACCGGGAATGAAAAGCATTGCAGTTTCAAGAGATTTAATAAAGCAAGGCCTAACCTATAACAAAAAGGTAAAAATTGAAGGATTACCCGGTGAATACAGAGTTTTGGATAAAATGCACTTCCGCTGGAAAAACCGGATTGATATTTACATGGGCAAAAACGAGGAACTGGCGAAAGAATGGGGACGGCAAAAAGTGACCATATCATGGAAAGTTAAAAAAGAAAAATACAAAGAATGAGGGTAAATACCTGGTACTGTTAGTTTAAAACTGATTCTATTCCAATCTGTTTTTATTTATTGTACAACACTTCAAATTTACCATTTCCTACGAAACAAATTTTGCCATTAGTTATTAATCCCTTTTATTATCAGATTGAAAATTTGCTTTATTGCCTCAATATCCTCAAAATAAGCCTTATTATAAAAATATCGGCTGATTTTTCCGACTTCATTTCACTTTATTTTCCAGAAAATTAAATTTGATGGCTATATATAAAATGGCTAAAAAAAGAGAAGAATGAAAGCCATGTTTATTTTTAGATGGGGATAAAACATAAATCCACGATGCTGGTCAAGAAAGTCAAAAATACTTCTCATATTTATTGCATCTAGGAAATTTATTTTGTAAATTGTATAGGCTAAGGTTAATGTGTTCTATAGTAAAAGATTCAATATCTAAATTTTGGTTATGGCAATGCACTATTTTGTTGTAATTCATAATATTTAATGAAGTCTTAAGGTGATGATTTAGAATCTAAAAATCAACCCACCTATAAATTACAAATACCTCAATGCTATGCAGATACAAATTACAGAAAGGGGTTTCACCAAGAACAAATTTAAAATAGAAGTATTTGTTAACAACACACTTTATAAAGTTGTTTTGCCCAATCCTGCTGATGAGAAGCAGGAGAACGAACTGGAGTGGTACTTTGAAAATTATATTTCGGAGCCTTACATTACTAAGGTCAAGGTAGAAAAGTGCAAGAAAATTTTAAAGGAATATGGCAAAAAACTGTTTGCCTCAGTTTTCAAAAGCAATACCGACTTGAATTTTGCTTATCGTACTATTGTGCAGGACCATGGTATCGATGAGTTGGAATTTTGTATTTGTGGTGATACTCCGGAGTTTCATGATTTGCATTGGGAGGCAATGTATGACAAGGAATTACCTTATCCTTTTGCCGCTAACGGGGCAGCATTCATCAGACAGAACCTTAAACCACGTTATGTGGAGGCGAATGTGTCGCCTTCGCCATACATTAACCTTTTAATTGTGACAGCTCGTCCCGAATGGGAAGGCGATGTGAACTACCGCACCATCCAGCGGCCACTTATCAACCTGATAGAAAATGCAAGGTTGAGGGTAAAACCACATATTTTACGTCCCGGAACTTGGAAAAACTTAGTGGCGCATTTGGACGGGAAGAAGGGGTTTTACCATATTGTACATTTCGATGTACATGGCGTTTTGGCCAGTTATGAAGAACTTAAAACAGGAAAAGAGGTAGGCAGCTTACTTTTACATGGACGCTATGCGCTTGATGATATAGTGCCTTACGAAGGGGAACGCTCATTTTTGTTCTTTGAAAGCGAAATCAAAGGTACTGCAGTTCCTGTTGAGGCACTGGGAATCGCAGGATTGTTACAGACTGCTCAGGTGCCGATCTGCTTGCTCAATGCCTGCCAGTCGGCTAAACAGGATACTGATGGCAGTCAGCAAGGAAGGGCTGATGAAGCGCATACAAGTTTGGGATACCAAATCATACGCAAGGGTGTACAAACCGTAATGGCAATGCGCTACTCACTTTCAGTCACTGCCGCTGAGGTAATGATGCAGCGTTTATATGAGAGCTTGTTTGACACACCTTCGGGAGTAGCAGTTAAAATTGATAGGGCATTTGCCGATGCACGCACTGAGCTTTTTCGCGATAAGGAACGAAACGCCAGGCTCGGTTACACCATTAAACTTGAAGACTGGGTGCTGCCTATAGTATATAAGAACCGTGAGGTCGATTTTAAGTTACGTCCTTTCACAGGTGCAGAGGAAGATGAATTTTACCTTCAGCGGGAAAGCCAATTTAAATTTGTGGAGCCTAAGTTCGGATTCCACGGCAGGGATATTGAAATATTACAGGTAGAGAAGCACCTGCTGCGGAACAACCATTTGCTGGTGCAGGGCATGGGCGGGTCAGGGAAAACCACTATATTGAAGTATCTGGGAACATGGTGGCAAAGGACCGGTTTCGTGAAGGAGGTGTTTTACTTCGGGTACGATGTAGCTCCTCACAACCTTAATCACATTCTCGGAACCATGGCAAAAGAATTATTAAACCAGGAGAAATTGGCGATATACTACAGCAAGTCACTTGCTGTGCAGAAAGGCTGGATAATTGATGCCCTGAATACCGGGAATCATTTGCTAATCCTTGACAACATGGAGAGCATAACCGGTGAAAGGCTGTCAATACCCAACCTGCTAACCGAACCACAGCGCGAGGAATTGAAGCAATTTTTGCAGGGCATAACCGGGGGGAGCTTCGTGCTTTACGGTTCGCGTGGTAGCGAGGGTTGGCTGGCAGAAGGGACATTCAGGCAAAAAGGCACAGACAATACATTTACTTTAGGAGGTTTCGACCCACAGACTGCCCACAGTTTTGCAAGGAAGATTCTGGAGGTTACCTATGGAAATCAGGCAGGTTCAGGGCATCCCTTCCAATTCAAAGAGTTATTCGAAGATGCTGATTTCAAACGCCTGATGCGTTTATTGGGCGGTTACCCCCTTGCCATGCAGGCAGTGTTGCCATTGTTGAAGGGCAAGACTGCTGCCAAAATCCTCGATGATCTGCAGGCTGGGGTAGATTTACAGGCAAAAGATATACAAGATAAAACCCAAAGTATACTTCGCTGCATCGAATACAGTCACAGTAATCTCTCCCCCGACGCCCAAAAGCTCCTGTTCTTGTTTGCGCCTTTCCAATCATATATTGAAAAATTCTCAGTAACCCATTATTTTAAAGAACTACAAAAAATCGATACCTTCCAAAACTATCCTTTCAACAAATTAGAAGAAATAATAAGTGAGTCCATCCAAAATGGATTCATGCAACCAGAATATGGGCAAGACGGTATTTACCGATTGCAGCCCGTATTTACCTATTTTTTAAAAAACAGCTTACAGCACCATGATAAAGGAAGTTTTGTAAACGATGTAAATTGTGCTTTTTTGAATCACTACAACTTAGTGAGTAGTCAATTAGATGAAAATATAAAAAGCCAAGATATTCATAAACATAAAAAAGGGCTTTTTTTTATACGCTATGAGTATGATAACATATATAATGCTCTTATTATTGCGCTTGACAAGAGAGAAGATATTGGCTATATGTACAGTTGTTTATTCAATTTCTATAAATTCAGGAATATGTATAATGAGTGTTTACAATTTATACAGTCTATAAAAGAACGAATAGAACAATATCCGCAATACCTTTTAATGGGAGAATTAAATTATAATTATTTCATTATTTTAAGCAGCAGTGGGATGATATATTTGCAATTAAATAAGCCCAAGGATGCAAAAAAAGAGTTTATGGATTCAATTCAGTTGTATGATAAATCTTCTAATAAAAAAAAATATATAGGCATGGCAGATCTATATCAAAATACTGGAACAGCTTATCAAGGATTACAGCAATTCGATGATGCTCACGAATGGTACAAAAAGGCACAAAAGATTTTTGAAAAATCAAAAAATGATTATGGTATAGCAAATAATATGCAGAAACGTGGTCTTTTGCACATTGACCAAGTGAGGCATAGTTTAGGTTTAAACATAAACATTGACTTAGAGATATATAATGAAGGTATAAATTTAATAGCAAAGGCCGGTGAATTATATGAAGAAATGGGAAAGAAATTTGATGCTGGATATTGTTATCAAAATCTTGGTGAAGTTTGCCGAGATTTACATAAATACTCAGAAAGTGAAAGGTATTTAAAAAAAGCACTAACCATATTTGAACAATTCAAGAATTCTGAAGCTGTAGCAAAAACAAATTCAAATCTTGGTATCTTAAAATCAGATATGGAAGATTATTCAGAAGCAATTAAATGTTGGAAAGAAGCTCTTGATACATTTATTTCTTTAGGACATTACTTCTCTCAAGCAATGATTTACGAAAACCTTGGCTTCGCTTCTTTTAAACTAAAACAATATCCTGAAGCCAAAGATTATTATCATAAGGCTTGGGATATTTATAGGGAGCATGATGATATTGGAGCAATGAACCATCTTAAAGAAAATTTAAAATCATTAGCAGAAGAAATTGACGATAATGTTATTTTAAATGAATTTATTTAGAAAAAACGTATAAACATTTATCCGTTCTAAAAACCATTTTAATCATTAAAAATATTATTATGAAACTTTGTAAAAACGACCCATTGGAACAAATTGTTCGCAATAAATTATGTGCGAATCCGGTACGCGTGCCACGCCAGGATATTCAACCCATGCTGGTTATTTCTAAAAAAGGGAGACAGTTAAAAATGTTTTCTAAAATATCGGACCTTGTAAAAGGAGAATTACCCGAAATGACAGCAATTGAAATTAAAACAGAACTACTTGCTGACAAAATCAGCCTCAGTCCTACTTCAAAAGTTAAAATTGAGAATGCGATTAAAATTGCTGAAGGCTTTCTAAAGAACTCCAACATTCCATCTTTCGATATAGGTTCTATGTTCGAGAAGAACTCTGAGGTGGCATTCCGGTTCGAGGATGTACAAAAGAAGTATTTCCTACCTGCACAACTTAGCAATCAATTATATGACCACGAATTGAAGGACAAGAACCTTGAGAAAGAAGTAACCAATGGAAATATAGAGTTATATGTAATTGATGCCATTTATGAATGTGCTGATTTTTCCTGGGTAGTCGACAAAAGCACTGGGGCAAATGTAAAATTGGATGTGGTAAGCCAATTAGGTGTACAACTTGGCAATAACCTTGCAATAAATACGACCAACGATTTTTCGATAACTTTTAAAGGTACACCTCGCACATTTGCTTTTAATTGCTTTCCAATTTATTTAAAAGAAGACAGGAAAATTATAGCAGCAGGGTATGAACAAGGTACCAAAATTACATTTGGTCCGCTTAATAAGCCATTGCAATCTAAATTAAATGTAGTATTGGTGGATGAGCCAGAATTAATTGATATTTAAAACCATTACTGTCCACTTAAAACAAGTTGATTGGAAGTTGTTTATCCAGCTATATATTTTCAGGTTTGTTTAATACTTTTTTTAAGCCAACAACTGAAATTTCTTTTTTGCGATTGGTGAATTTTACGTTTCTTGTTTCTTCTACTTCACCAAAAGGCAGTAAGTCAACCACGTGTTTGAAGTATCGTGAATTAACCACTAAGGTTCAGTTACCTTCCGAAAGTCTTTTTTTAGCAGTGAATGAATCAGCTCTTCATAAATATCCATATCGGGAAGCATTATGGCAAAATCGATATCCATTGTTCCGCGTGACGGCTTAATTCCTTTTTCCGCCAGGTAAAAATTGAAGGATTACCCGGCGAATACAAAGTTTTGGATAAAATGAATGCCCGCTGGAAAAACCGGATTGATATTTACATGGGCAAAAACGAGGAACTGGCGAAAAAATGGGGACGACAAAAAGTGATTATTTCATGGAAAGTAAAAAAAGAAAAATACAATAAAACCTTTGTTCAATAATTAGATAGACAAACAAGATTATGAAAAGGACAACCTTTAAATATATTCCTTCACCATAATGACGTGATAATTTCATGAGATTTCCGAAAATCAAAAATGTTTATTTCCAATCCAAAACGGAAGGAAAAAAGAGAAGAATGAAAATCATGATTCAGGTACGAAAAAAATGATTAAATTTCAGGCTGAAAGCTTTTCTATTGAGAATTGAATGAAAAATCCAAAAATTAAATCTAAGTAATATGGAGTATCTGACGGACATTTTTGGTTCTTTAATTGAACCAGCCGGAATAGTCCTCATTCTTGTTTTGTTATTGTTTTTAAATTCGTGGTTGTTTAACCGTTTAAAATCCTTTTCGGTAACCGGAAACATCATCAAAAGAAGTATTTCAATTTTTATTGTCCTGATTGGTATTGTCAGTTTTGTTCTTGCCTTGCCGGTTGACCAACATTCCAAAGAACAGATTTTAAGTTTTCTGGGCATTGTTATTAGTGCAGGAATTGCCCTGAGTTCTACCACATTGCTGGGTAACCTTATAGCCGGAATTATGAACAATACCATGAAAAGGTTCAGAAATGGAGATTTAATTCAAATAGACCAATGGCAGGGACGTGTAACCCGCAAAGGGATTTTTCATTCAGAAATTCAACTGGAAGACAGCAATTTCGTAACCATCCCAAACCTGTTCATTGCCAGCCATCCCGTAAAAATTACACGCAAAACAAACACAGTAATTTCCACGACTGTCTCACTCGGATACGATATTTCGCGTTTTAAGATTGAAGAAGCGCTTAAAGAAGCTGCCATTAATGCTGAGCTGAAAGATCCATACGTTTATATTACCGGATTGGAAGATCATGCGGTGGTATACAAAATTCATGGTTTTTTAGAAGATAGCACAAAATTTTTCAGTGCTAATTCGTTACTAAATGGACGGGTGATGGATGCTTTGCATAAAAAAGGAATTGAAATTGTTTCTCCCGGTTTCAGAAACCAAAGAAGGGTGGAAAAAATGATTTTTATTCCTGAAGAGGAAAAAGAGGTGAAACCGGACTACAATCAGGATTCACCAGAAGAGTTGATTTTTGACGAAGCTATAAAATCTGAAGAAATTGAAAAAAAGAAAGATTTACTGAAAAAACTGGATAAAAAGAAAGTGCAGCTAAAAGAAGAATTAAAAAAGCTGGAAAATGATGATGCCATTGAGAAAACCAAAAAATCGATTGACCGAATTGACGAACTAACCGAAGAGGTTAAAAACAACATTGAAAACGAAAATAAGAGAAAAGAAGAATCCTGATTCTTAGTATTTTATATACTGAAACGAAAAAACACCTGCCTTTGACAAGTGTTTCAACTTTGTACCCCGGACGGGATTCGAACCCATGACCTACTGCTTAGAAGGCAGTTGCTCTATCCAACTGAGCTACCGAGGCAGCCTTATTTTTTGCGGTGCAAAGATAGGATTCAAACTCCAAATAGCAAATATCAAATCACAAAAAACAAACTTCAAACAATTATCAAATCCCAAATAGCAAATTCCAAATAAATTTCAATGTCCAAAAATTTCAAAATGAAATGTATTGGAATTTGGATTTCTTGTGATTTGGAATTTAATTGTTTTTTGAAATTTGGATTTTGTATTTTACAGCAGGTGTATTCCATTTACCCTGCACTTTTCGAGCATCTCTCCGGGCCATATACTTGACTGAATTTCCCCGATATGGGCTTTGCGCAGAAAATACATACACAGCCTCGATTGCCCTATTCCACCGCCGACGGTAAGCGGAAGTTCGCCGTTTAGCAGCATTTTGTGCCACATCAGTTCTTTCCGGTCTTCCAGTCCACGTATTTTGAGCTGTTTTATTATGGCATCGCGGTCAACGCGAATTCCCATGGACGAAATTTCAAAGGCGCGGTTCAGGACATCGTTCCAGAGAATAATATCGCCGTTCAACCCTTTGTATCCGTTAACAGTTGGAGTGGTCCAGTCGTCGTAGTCGGGTGCGCGGCCATCGTGAATTTTCCCATCGGGCAATTCGCCGCCAATGCCAATCACAAAAATAGCTCCGTGCTTTTTGGCCACTTCCGTTTCGCGTTCAAACGGGGTTAAGTCCGGATACATTTCGGCCAGTTCTTCGGTATGGAAAAAGGTAATTTCCTCGGGCAATTCTGGTTTAATTTCCGGATAATTATCCGAAACATAAAATTCAGTATTCACTAAAACAGAATAAATTTTCCGAACAATTTTTTTCAGGAATTCCAGGTTGCGTTCTTCATTTGAAACCACCCGCTCCCAGTCCCACTGGTCAACGTAAAGCGAATGAATGTTTGTTAATTCTTCATCAGGCCGGATGGCATTCATATCGGTATAAAGTCCGTAACCTTTTTCTATTTTCAGATCGGCCAGCGCCATACGTTTCCATTTGGCCAGTGATTGCACAATCTCGGCCACCTGGTCGTCCATTTCCTTCATGGGAAACGAAACCGGGCGTTCAACACCGTTCAAATCGTCGTTAATTCCTGTGCCTTTTTTTACAAATAACGGCGCAGTAACCCGGCGCAACCTCAGTTCGGCTGCCAGGTTCATCTGGAAAAAATCTTTTATAAGTTTAATGGCCTGCTCGGTTTGATTTACATCTAAAACCGATCGGTAGTTTTTTGGAATAAATAATTTCATTTTCTGTTATTTTGTTTGAATTTCTGTAAATTTCTTCTCAATTGTTCACAAAAATACAATTGTGATTGCAATTTGAAAGAAAAACCAGTAAAATTTGCTCAAAATATTTCGTTTAGCTTATAAATCATAAAATATTGTAAGGCTTCACTATATTTCCATTTCTTTTTGATTTCTAT
>NZ_JAWLCI010000029.1:53904-58971 GCF_041687215.1 Mariniphaga sp. | reverse complement strand
TAATGAACCGTTTAATGAATTCACTCAGTCCGATTACCTGAATTATGTAGATGGAAAACCTCGTTACAAAGGAGTGGCTTCGTTTTTGGAATCGCGCGGGATTGATTTGCCATGGGGTTCGCCTGAAGACAGCACTGATGAAGAAACCGTTTGCGGATTGGGAAATCGGAAAAACGAAGCATTTAACGAAGTGCTGAAACGAGAGGGTGCAGAAGTTTATCCATCATCTGAAAAGCTACTTTTTGAATTAAAAGATGCCGGCGTTAAGCTGGGAGTGGCCTCGTCGAGCAAAAACTGCAAGGCTGTGCTGGAGGCAGTGGATTTGCTTCATTTGTTTGGAACGCGTGTTGATGGAGTTGTTTCTGCTGAACTTGGCTTGCAGGGAAAACCCGAACCCGATATTTTCACCACAGCATGTGAAAACCTGGGAGTTAAGCCCGAAAACTCCATAGTTGTTGAAGATGCCGTTTCGGGCGTGCAGGCTGGTGCAAAAGGCGGTTTCGGATTAACACTTGGAATTGCACGAGAAGGAAATGTACAAGAATTACAAAATAACGGTGCCGATTATGTGGTAACCAATTTGGAAGAAGTGAATGGAGTTAAGGGTTTGAATGAACTGTTTCTAAAATTTCGTAAAAAACAGGTTCATCCTTAACTTATTTCCTGAACACTTATTTGCAAAAAATCGCGGGTGTAATAATCCTCATCCACAATTTCGCCGTTCCAAACCACAATGTCGAGATCGATGGTTCGCGGTCCGAATTTAGGCGCCGAACGATCTCTGCCCAACTGATCTTCAATTTTTTTTAAAAGCTGATTTAATTCTTGTATGTTCAAACCGGTCTGAATTTTTACAGCGCCGTTGGTAAAATCCGGCTGATTTTCAATTCCTATAGGTTTGGTTTTTAGTAAAGATGAAACCTTTAAAATTTCAACATGCTTCGCCAAAACTTCCAGCATTTTTGAAATATTTTCTTCTGCATTGATGTTAGAGCCGATGCCGATGATAACAGTACTTGTCATACTATGACTTGAAGTCATGGTATGACTATCCTCATTAAACCCGACATGCCCCAAAGGTTTCGCTGCGAGTTTATTATTTGAAGACATAACAAGATTTTTATCTTCAGAACCAAGGGGCAAAATGCCTTCTTTTTTTAATAGCTCATAATCAATAAGCTTACCTTTTCTTAATCCCAAATAATCCTTAAATGAAGAAAACTCCCAATCTTCAGCTTTTTCCACCAACCCAGAACAAACCGGATTTTGATGCACATATTCAATACAGGTTTCCAGGTAACTTTTTCCTTCAGGAATATTAATTACAGTTCCAAAAACTGTATTCCAATAAGCGGGTTCAATTTTAATTTCATCTTTTAAAAGCTTAATACCGGTATGTTGCTGAAAAAGAGAACCTGAAAATTTTTCCTTTTTCTGGATTGCACGGGTGTAGGAACGCAAAAGAATACCAATCGAATAATTAAAAGTTCTTTGTTTGGTTTTTTGATTGCTGTTCTCAGCCACAGTCAAACCATGACTTTGAGTCATAGTATGTTTGGGATTCTGCTTCTCCTGAATCTCAATTGTTGTTTTATGAACAAAAACAACCCAGTGAAAATGATTCGGCATTAGACACCAGGCAATGATTGAAGCGTATGGAGAAATATGTTCTTTCATTTTACGGAGAAAAAAAAGGTAATTTTCACTTTCGTAAAAAATTTTCTGACTGTTATTTCCCCGGTTATAAATATGATAAAAGTAACCTGAATCAACATTCATAACTAAAATAATAAGATTTAAAAGATGCAAAATAAAATAAGTCATAGCATGACTTGAAGTCATACTATGATTGGTATTACTGGTTTTTGTACTCAAGTCATGCCATGACTTTGAGTCATAGTATGACTTTGTTGACTCCTTTCCATGACCAGCGAAACCGATTCGGCAAAACGCAGTGCATGAGGTTTGTCCACTTCCACCCTCGCCCATTTTGCTTTTTTATCTTCCAGAATGAGGTCGAGAATTTTTTGGGTAAGAACTTCCAGCAACTTGAACCGCCCGTCCTGCACCAGGGCAATCACTTTTTTGGTGATGGTTTTGTAATCCAGAATGTCAACCGGTTCATCTACCTCAAGTGCCTGATGCGAAATTTCGGTTTCAATTTCGAAATTGATAACAACGTCCTGCTTGTTTACCAGTTCTTCAGGATTGAACCCAATGTAAGTACGCAGTAACAGGTTTTTAACTTTTATTCGTGCCATATTGAGAAGTTTAAGCGTTTTGACCCAGATTTTCACCGCCATCTGCAAACAACAGTTGCCCGGTGAGGTGATCGTTTTCCAATATAAAATCAAGACTATTCAGAATTGGTTCCAAACCGCCAGGTTTTTTCATGGGAATATTTTCAGCCAGATTCCAAAGGTAATTTTCATTTTTATCTTCCGGAGGAAGCGATACTCCCGGTGCGATGGCATTCACCCTGATTTCGGGGGCAAATTCCAGCGCTGCCATTTTGGTCAGCTCCCAAAGTCCTTTTTTGGAAAGCGAATAGGCGGCAAAATTTGATTTGTTTGAAGTAATCCGCGTATCCACAAAATTGATGATGTTGCCATTTTTGCAATGGTTGGCAAAATCACGCATCAGCAAAAACGGGGCTTTCAGATTTACGTTTATCTGACTGTCAAACAGTTTTTTGTCCGTTCCTTTCAGATAGCCCGGATTAAAAACCGAAGCATTGTTCACCAGTAAATCAAAAGGACCAAATTCCGAAACCACAAGCGGAATTACTCTTTCCACCTCACTTTCGTTTGCCAAATTTGCTTTTGCTCTTCCAAATTTTTGTTGGGGATATTTTTTGCGAAGTTCATTTTCAAGCTCTTCTGCCGGTTTTTCAGATGAATTAAAATGAATAATAATACTCCAGCCCTGAGCGGCCAAATGTTCCGCCAACGCTTTTCCAACCCTTTTTGATGCGCCTGTAATTAATGCTATTTTGTTCATACAAAAATGTTTCTTTAAAACTACAAAATCTGTATGAACAAAACACCATTCGTGGGATTTTGTTTCAGAAAATGCCGGATAGCATTAAACAACAAATGTTATTTTGTGTAAGTATTCAGCTTGCTCAGGTATTTTCCAATGATATCGAATTCCAGGTTCACAACAGTTCCTTCTTTAAACGTGTGGAAATTCGTCACGTCGTAAGTAAAAGGAATAATCGCCACCTGAAATGAATTGTCTTTCGAGTTTACCACGGTAAGGCTCACCCCGTTTACAGACACCGAGCCTTTTTCCACTGTCATGTAACCTTGTCGTGCTTTTTCAATATCAAAATCGTATTCAAAAGTGTAATACCAGCTTCCGTCGGCTTCTTCCACTTTGGTGCACACAGCGGTTTGGTCCACATGTCCCTGAACAATGTGTCCGTCGAGGCGACCGTTCATCACCATGCTGCGCTCCAGGTTAACTTTATCGCCCACTTCAAGCAAACCAAGGTTCGACTTCAGCAACGTCTCTTTAATAGCAGTCACTTTATAGGTTTTGGCTTCCTTGTTCACCTCCACCACGGTTAAACAAACCCCGTTGTGCGACAGACTCTGGTCCACTTTCAACTCACCGGCAAACGAACAGGTGAGCGTAAAATGTACATTCTCTTTCTCTTTTTCTATGGCGGTTACCGTTCCAAATTCTTCAATAATTCCTGAAAACATAAATAAGTCCCCTATTTTCCCCCAAAGGGGGATTAAAATTATTAGTTTTTAAATTCTTTTATTATCAATTTTACTTTCCAAGTTTTTGAAATATGGCATAAAATTTTCTTAAAGCAGCCATCTTACTCCTCTCCTTTGGAGAGGTCGGGAGAGGTTTTTTTATTTCAGACTCCATTCAAATCCTTCTTTGGAGTCTTTTATTTCAACACCCAGCGCATTCAGTTCATTGCGGATTTTATCGGCAGTTGCCCAGTCTTTACGTAATTTAGCTTCCTGCCTCAGGTTCAGCACCAAATCAATCACCTTGTCGATTATTTCACTTCCTTTTTCCTTACCTGAAGCAGATTCGGATTTCAATCCCAGAATTTCAAAAACAACGGTATGGAAAAATGATTTCAAATCCTTCAAATCTGAATCGGCAATTTTTTCCTGACTGGCTTTTATGGAATTAATCATCCTTGCACCATCAAATAAATGCGCAATGGCTACGGCGCTGTTTAAATCGTCATTCAATGCCACAAAGCATTTTTCTTTCAACCCGGACACATCCACCGTTGATTGTTCTGATACCGGCAGTTTTTCCAGCGTTTCCAAAGCGGTAAAAAGCCGTTCCAAACCTTTCTCCGAGGCCTGAAGTGCTTCGTTGGAAAAATCAATAGTGCTGCGGTAATGCGCCTGCAAAATAAAAAACCGGATAGTCATTGGGGAATATGCTTTTTCCAGCATCTCGTGTTTTCCTGAAAAAAGTTCGTCAAGGGTTATAAAATTTCCCAGTGAACGGGCCATTTTTTGTCCGCTGATGGTAATCATGTTGTTGTGCATCCAATAGCGAACCGCCTCTATTCCCTGACTGGCTGTGGATTGTGCAATTTCACATTCGTGGTGCGGAAAAGCAAGATCCATTCCTCCACCGTGAATATCAAACACTTCGCCCAAATATTTTGTACTCATGGTTGAACATTCGAGATGCCAGCCCGGGTAACCGTCGCTCCATTTCGATGGCCAGCGCATAATATGTTCCGGCGTCGCTTTTTTCCATAATGCAAAATCAAACGGGTTTTTCTTTTCATCCTGACCTTCCAATTGCCGGGTATTGGTTTTTATATCATCCAGATTCCGGCCCGAAAGTTTGCCGTAACGATACTTTTCGTTGTATTTTTCCACATCGAAATAAACCGAACCGTTCACTTCATAAGCGTAGCCTTTTTTAAGGATAGAATCAATAAACTGCTGTTGTTCAATTATATGTCCGGAGGCTCGTGGTTCTATATTTGGAGGTAAAACATTCAATTGCTGCATATTCCGGTGGAAGGTGTTCATGTATTTTTGCACCACTTCCATAGGCTCGAGCTGTTCT
>NZ_JAWLCI010000029.1:0-53804 GCF_041687215.1 Mariniphaga sp. | reverse complement strand
CGTGGTTCTATATTTGGAGGTAAAACATTCAATTGCTGCATATTCCGGTGGAAGGTGTTCATGTATTTTTGCACCACTTCCATAGGCTCGAGCTGTTCTACCCGGGCCTTTTTTGAAATTTTGTCTTCACCCGATTCATCAGCTTCGTTTTCCAAGTGGCCAACATCAGTAATATTACGTACATAACGCACTTTGTAACCCAAAAAGGTTAGATACCGGAAAAGTAAATCGAATGTAACATTAGGCCGGGCGTGCCCCAAATGCGAGTCGCTGTAAACCGTAGGCCCGCAAACATACAAACCTACTTTGCCTTCAACCAGCGGTTTAAACAGTTCCTTTTTTCGCGTTAATGTATTGTAAATAACCAGTTGGTTCTTCATAGCGGTTGAAAATTGTACCAGGTGTTGCAAAGTTAAAATAAAATGGAGGAAAACAGTGAAATAATTGCTGCCTGCAAGTGACTTATTCCGGTTTGGGAAACTGATCTTCGGGTGTTTCTTCCGATACCAAAGATTCCTCTTCTGAATCTTGTTCTGTTTTATCGAGTGTATTAAACTGTTTTCTGTAAAAAAGCAAAATGGAAAAAATGCCAACAGTTATTGATGAATCGGCAATGTTAAAAACCGGACGGAAGAAAATAAAATCGTTTCCACCCCAAAATGGAAGCCATTCAGGCAGAGTGGTTTGAATAATTGGGAAATAGAACATATCGACCACCCGCCCATGCAGAAAAGTTTCATAACCGCCACCCTCGGGTAAAAAGTCAGCCACCTGCCCGTAACTGTGATTAAAAATCATTCCGTAAAACAGGCTGTCGATTATATTGCCGATGGCGCCTGAAAAAATGAGTGCAATGCAAACCAAAAATCCAAATGGAATTTCTTTATGCCTGGTTAGCCTGAATAGGTACCAGCCAATTGCAATTACAGCAATTATTCTGAAAATACTTAAAAACATTTTCCCGTATTCGCCGGCAAATTCAAAACCGAAAGCCATTCCGTTGTTTTCCACAAAATGGAGAATAAAAAAATCTTTTATAATTACTATTTCCTCACCCAGCGAAAGGTTGGTTTTAATCCACACCTTCAGCACCTGATCAATAATCAGCACCAAAAAAATTATTATAAGTAATCTGCTTGTACGATTCTTCATAACATGTCATAAAAAAACTCCCGGATATTTTCCTGATAAGAAAACTCCGGGAACCTGTAAATGTTTATTAGAACAATTATCCCAGGCTTCTCTTTGCGTCGATACACAAAGTTGCATGTGGAACTGCGCGCAACCGTTCCTTGGAAATTAGTTTTCCGGTTTCGCGGCAAATGCCGTAGGTTTTGTTCTCAATCCGTACCAGGGCAGCCTGCAAATGCTGAATGAATTTCAACTGTCTTTGCGCCAACTTTCCAGCCTCCTCTTTCGACAGCGTGGCAGCACCTTCTTCTAATACTTTAAACGTGGGTGAGGTATCCTGTGTATCGTTACCATCACCATGAGTAATGGAACTTTTGTACATGTCATAATCTTCCTGAGCTTTTTCAAGCTTCTTAAGTATGATTTGTTTAAATTCCTTCAACTCTTCATCCGAATATCTGGTTTTTTCTCCCATAACAAAAGGGTTTAAATTTATTTTCTTCTAATTCTAGTTTGGCCCAAAATAGTAAATTTTTATTACGCTTTTTAGGCCGAATAACATATCCTAAGCCTGTTTTTCAACAATAATTTTTACAGAAATATCTTTATCTATCTCCACCTCTTTGGCATTTTCAAGTTTTAACTCTTCAACCAACTGAAGATCAACTGCCAAAGTTTGGGCGCAAATATAGTCTTTAAAATTAAATACAGCTTCATTTATTGCATCGTGCTTTTGAATACTCAGCTTAATACGATCAGTAACCTCAAATCCACTTTCTTTCCGCAGGTTCTGAATTTTATTGATGAATTCGCGCGCATAACCTTCCTGCTTTAATTGTTCCGTAACATCAATATCGAGAGCAACAGTCATTTGTCCCTCGGTAGCTACTGTCCAGCCGGGAATGTCTTCTGTAAGAATCTCAACATCATCTTTCGAGATGGTAATGTTCTCTCCGCCGGCTACTATCTCAATCGCACCTGCATTTTCCAATTCAGCAATTTTATGCTGATCGAACTGTACGATTGCGCCCGCAATTTGTTTCATCAACTTCCCGTATTTGGGCCCCAGCGTTTTAAAATTGGGTTTTATTTTCTTTTTAATGATGCCTTCGGTATCGGTCAAAAATTCCACCTCTTTTACATTAACTTCGGCAAGAATGATGTCTTTTACTGCTTCGAACTGTTCTCGAAAATGCGGATTGAGCACCGGCACCATAATTTTAGCGAGTGGCTGACGCACTTTCAGTTTTTCTTTTCGACGAAGGGCCAGAATCATGGAAGAAGCCTTTTGGGCAATACCCATTTTTTCCTCCAAATCTTTATCAATCATTTTAACATCATAATCCGGGAAGTCAGCTAGATGAACACTCTGATCGGGTTCCTTTCCAGTAACTTTATTCAAATCGAAGTACAATAAATCCGCGTAAAATGGTGCAATGGGCGCCATCAGCTTGGCTACTGTTGCCAGGCAGTTGTATAATGTCTGGTAAGCCGAAATTTTATCGGTAGAATATTCCCCGCCCCAGTATCTTTTGCGGCTGAGGCGAACAAACCAGTTGCTCAGGTTTTCAGTAACAAATTCAGAAATGGAACGACCTGCACGGGTGGGCTCGTAAGTTTCGTAACTTTCGCCCACTTCTTTCACCAATGAGTTCAGCAGCGATAAAATCCAGCGGTCGAGTTCCGGGCGTTGATTCACCGGAATTTCTTCCTCTGCAAACCGGAAATTATCCACATTGGCATATAATGCGAAGAAATTATACGTATTGTAAAGCGTCCCGAAAAATTTTCGTTTCATTTCTTCCACGCCTTCCACATCGAATTTCAGGTTATCCCAGGGTTGAGCGTTCGTAATCATGTACCAGCGAAGCGGGTCAGAGCCGTACTTCTCTATGGTATCAAACGGATCGACTGCATTGCCCAATCGTTTCGACATTTTGTTGCCGCTCTTGTCGAGAACCAGGCCGTTGGAAATGATGTTTTTAAACGAAACCGAATCGCTGACCATAGTTGCAATGGCATGTAGCGTAAAAAACCAACCGCGGGTTTGATCAACACCTTCAGCAATAAAATCGGCAGGAAAAAGCCGAGCCCCACCCCAGCCCTCCCCTAAGGGGAGGGTGTTCAGGGCAGTGGTTATTTTGTGAAGTACTTCTTCAATATCATTGATAATTTTTTCATTTTTAAAACGAAGTACTTCAAAACCCAGTTGATTCAGAATTTTGGTTCTCTCATTATCGGAAATTTCAATTTCAGGTAATGTATGATAACCACCGTCCACCTCAAGAACTAAATGTTTTTCCAGACAAACAAAATCAACAATAAACTGATCAATTATATGCTGACGTCTGAATTGGTAGCCTTCTAATTGTTTTCCTTTTAAATTCTTCCACAAAAAAACTTCAGCATCCGTTGGATTTTCTTTTTGTTTTTTTGCCAGTTCTTTCAAAAGACCATAACTTGAATCTCTCGCAGTCTGCCACTTCGGAGTTCCAAATTCTCCCCCTTTGGGGGAGTTAGAGGGGGCTTTTGTTTCAAACGGGAAATGATGTTGCGCGTAAGGCATGGCGCCCGAGTCGAACCAAACGTCAATTAAATCGGGTTCGCGAAACATTTTTTTGCCCGAAGGCGAAACCAGCACCACATTGTCAATGTATGGTTTGTGCAGGTCAATATGTTCATAGTTTTCTTTCGAATTTTCTCCCGGTTTAAAATTTTCATAAGGATTTTCAGTCATAAAACCGGCCTCCCTGGCTTTTTCAATTTCAGCCATCAATTCTTTGGCTGAGCCGATACAGATTTCTTCGGAACCATCTTCGGTACGCCAGATGGGCAGCGGGGTTCCCCAGAACCGCGAACGGCTCAGGTTCCAGTCCACCAGATTTTCGAGCCAGTTGCCAAACCGCCCGGTACCGGTTGACTGCGGTTTCCAGTTGATGGTGTTGTTCAGTTCCACCATGCGCTCTTTTACCGCCGTGGTTTTTATGAACCATGAATCGAGCGGATAATAAAGCACCGGTTTGTCGGTCCGCCAGCAGTGCGGATAGTTGTGCGTTAATTTCTCAATTTTGAATGCTTTGTTCTGGAGTTTCAACATCACCGAAATGTCCACATCCACCGTGGGATCGTCTTCGGTTAGTTTTTCGCTGTAGTCGTTTTTCACATAACGACCGGAAAAATCGTGATATTTTTCAGTATTTACGAATTCTTTCACAAACGAATCGGCCAATTCCGAAATCAGGAAAAACCGTCCTTTTTTATCGACCAGTGCCTGGGTTTTTCCGTCGACATCTTCCACAATAAGCGGCGAAATTCCGTTTAGTTTGGCTACACGGTCATCATCGGCGCCAAATGTTGGGGCAATGTGCACAATTCCGGTACCATCTTCAATGGTCACAAAATCTCCGGTAATTACTTCAAACGCTTTCCCTTTGGGCTTTACCCACTCAATCAGTTGTTCGTACTGAACTCCGGCCAGTTCTTCGCCCGAATATTCAGTCAGAATTTTATACGGAATATTTTTATCTCCCTGAATGTATTCTTCAAATAGAGCATTTTCACTTTCAGCATTAAAATAAACATGTAGCAGGTCTTTGGCGAGAATAAGAGTTGCAGGAGTTCCGGTATATGGATTGAATGTTTTTATTTTCACGTATCGAATCTGCGCACCAACTGCCAGCGCCGTGTTCGACGGCAGTGTCCATGGTGTGGTGGTCCAGGCCAGGAAATACAAATCGGTGTCCACGTTATCAAAAAGAAATTCCGAACGTTCGTTGCGGATGGCTTTAAACTGGGCCACAATGGTGGTGTCTTTCACGTCGCGGTAGCAGCCCGGCTGGTTCAGTTCGTGCGAACTCAATCCGGTTCCGGCGGCAGGCGAATAGGGCTGAATAGTGTACCCTTTGTAAAGCAATCCTTTGTTGTATATTTGTTTCAGCAGCCACCATACGGTTTCAATATACCGGCTGTCGAAAGTAATGTATGGGTCGTCCATGTTTACCCAGTAGCCCATAATGCGGGTGAGTTCTTCCCATTCACGGGTATATTTCATCACCTCTCTGCGGCAGGCAGCATTGTATTCTTCAACCGAAATTTTCTTTCCAATGTCTTCTTTGGTAATATTCAGCGACTTTTCCACGCTCAATTCCACCGGCAAACCATGGGTGTCCCAGCCAGCCTTGCGGTGTACGCGGAAACCTTTCATGGTTTTGTAGCGACAGAAAATATCTTTGATAGCTCGGGCCATCACATGGTGAATTCCCGGCATCCCGTTGGCCGATGGTGGACCTTCGTAAAAAACAAATGTGGGTTTCCCTTCGCGGGTGGAAATACTTTTATGAAACGTATCGTCTTCTTCCCAGCGTTTTAGAACCTCTTTATTAATCTGAGAAAGGTCTAACTGCTTGTATTCCTGAAATTTATTCGTCATAAAACTCCTAACTCTGCTGCTTTCGTTAAAAAAATATGCAAATATAGGAATTTTTTAAGGTGGGTGTTTGAAATGGGTTGGTAAAACCAGATTCAAAAACTATTCTTCCACGCCAAACTTATACACGCAAACCGAATAATACTCTTGGCCGGGTTCCAGAATAGTTGATGGGAAATCGGGCTGGTTGGGACTGTCGGGAAAGTGCTGTGTTTCCAGGCAGAATGACGAACGGTGAGTGTAAACTTTTCCCGCCTTTCCGGTGTCACTTCCATCGAGGAAATTGCCGCCGTAAAACTGTAAACCGGGTTCGTTGGTGTAAACTTCCAGCGTTCGGCCCGAAACGGGTTCCACAACCCGTGCAGCAAATGTCAGTTCATTTTCAGCAGGAAAAAGAACCCAATTGTGGTCGTAGCCCAAACCGTATTTCAATTGTTCAAAATTATCGTCCACCCGGTCACCAATTGCAATTGGCGTGCGGAAATCCATAGGGGTACCTTCCACCGCAGCAATTTCGCCGGTGGGAATCAAACCCTCATCAACCGGAGTGTAAAAATCGGCATTGATTTGCAGAATATGGTCATTAATGGTTCCGCTTCCGTCGCCTTTCAGATTAAAAAAAGAATGGTGCGTCAAATTTACCGGAGTGGGCCGATCGGTGGTTGCCCAATATTCAATTTTCAATTCGTTTTCATCCGTTAATTGATACTGCACTTTCACATCCAGGTTTCCCGGATAACCTTCTTCCATGTGGGGCGAAGTGTAAGTTAAAACAAGGGTTTTTTCATCTGGTTGAGAGGCATTCCAAACCACGTCGTTAAATCCTTTGGTACCTCCGTGCAGGTGGTTTTCATCGTTGTTCTGTACCAGCGAATATAAGGTATCATTCAGTATAAACTGCCCTTTGGCTATGCGGTTTCCGTAGCGGCCAATCAGTGCACCGTAATAGATTTCATTGGAAT
This sequence comes from Mariniphaga sp., assembly GCF_041687215.1. Lineage (NCBI taxonomy): Bacteria > Pseudomonadati > Bacteroidota > Bacteroidia > Marinilabiliales > Prolixibacteraceae > Mariniphaga > Mariniphaga sp. Next base: position 47,285 of record NZ_JAWLCI010000029.1, on the reverse strand, counting down.
TCAAATATCCTTCCAATGTTTCGTAACCGGTTACAATGTCGGCAAAATTTCCATTTTTATCAGGAACCCACAGATTTACTACGCGTCCGCCAAAATTAGTGATTTGGGTAACCACACCATTTGCATTCTCTAAAGTAAACATTTTCACCGCTTTGCCGTCAATTATCCCTGCAAAGGTTTCTGCATTTATTTTTTCGGGTTGTTTGGGTTGCGGAGTACAGGAAAATAAGGCAATAATTATAAAAAACAGGACTGTATTTTTCATCTCATTATAATTTAATATTTAAACGGTATTCGATGGAACTCGCTTTGTGATGTTCTATTTTTGTGGTAAAATTATACCATGCTCGTTTCATTTTAAGTTAATTTTGTTTTTTATGAATGATGCTGCTAATTTACGGGTAATTTTTACACCTGAAAATAAGTTTGAAAAAGTAAATCTAAAAAAAGATAAACCATGCAAAAGTTTCACACTTCTCCTATTTTTTTCCTTTTCATTTTAATTCTTCTGGCAGGTTGCCAGTCTCAAACTGAACAACCCCAGCGACCCAATATTTTATTTGCCATTGCCGACGACGCCTCGTGGAAACATTTTGGCGCTTATGGCTGCGACTGGGTAAAAACGCCCGCATTCGACCGCGTGGCCAGCGAAGGGATTCTGTTTACCCGCGCTTACACACCCAATGCCAAGTGCGCTCCTTCGCGTTCGTGCATTTTAACCGGCCGCAACAGTTGGCAACTGGAAGAAGCTGCCAACCACTCCCCGCTTTTCCCAGCAAAATTTAAAACCTATGCCGAGGCACTTGCAGAGCATGGTTACTGGGTGGGCAGCACGGCCAAAGGATGGGCTCCGGGCGATCCGGGTGAAATTAACGGGAAAAGGCGCGAACTCACCGGGCCTAAATTTGATGAGTTTAAAACCGAACCGCCGGCAAAGTTTATTTCGAATAACGACTACGCCAGAAATTTTGAAGCATTTCTGGAAAAACGACCCGAAGGACAGCCTTTCTGTTTTTGGTACGGAAGCACCGAACCGCACCGGGCTTATGAATACGAAGCCGGAATAAAATACGGCGGGAAAAACCTCGATGAAGTTGACGAGGTGCCAACTTTCTGGCCCGATGTGGATACCGTCCGCACCGACATGCTCGATTATGCTTTCGAAATTGAATATTTCGACCTCCATCTGCAGCGCATGTTGCAAAAACTGGAAGAACTGGGCGAACTGGAAAACACGCTGGTAATTGTAACTGCTGACAACGGCATGCCTTTCCCGCGCACAAAAGGGCAGGTATATGAATATTCCAACCACCTGCCACTGGCTGTGATGTGGCCCGACGGAATTAAAAATCCGGGGCGAATAGTGCATGATTTTGTGAATTTTATCGATTTCACTCCCACCTACCTCGAACTGGCCGGACTCACTGCTGAAGTTGCAGGAATGCAGCCCGTTACCGGGAAAAGTTTAACCGATATTTTCTTTGCCGAAAAGGATGGGAACGTGGTTACTGACCGCGACCATATTTTGGTGGGAAAAGAGCGCCACGATGTGGGGCGCCCGGACGACCAGGGCTATCCTGTGCGGGGAATTTTTAAAGGCGATTACCTTTACCTGCGTAATTTTAAACCCGAACGCTGGCCCAAAGGAAATCCGGAAACCGGGTATCTTAATTGCGATGGCAGTCCCACCAAAACTTACATTCTGGACACCCGGCGTAAAAAAGGCATCATGGAATACTGGCAACTCAACTTCGGGAAACGGGTGGCGGAAGAAATGTACAATGTGGTGGAAGACCCGTTTTGTATGAATAATCTGGCCGATGCTGAAGCTTATGCAGAACTGAAAACTGAAATGGAAACTGAAATGGCTGAGCAACTTACTGCTCAGGGCGATCCACGCATTCTGGGCAACGGCGATATTTTCGATAATTATCCTTACCAGGGTGCCGTTCAGAATTATTACAACCGTTACATGGCCGGGGAAAAAATACCGGCGGGCTGGGTAAACGAAACCGATTACGATGCTGATTTAATGGAGTAAAACAATCAGAATCATTTCAGAAGAATGAAACTTCATCTTTTACCTTTTTTTAAAGAAGGAATTTTGGAAGCCGGATGCGACGAAGCGGGCCGCGGATGCCTGGCCGGCCCGGTAGTGGCGGCTGCGGTTATTCTACCTCCGGATTTTGATTACGGAGTATTGAATGACTCCAAAAAACTTTCGGAAAAACAACGGAAAGAACTTCGGCCACTGATTGAAAACGGGGCGCTGGCATGGGCCGTGGAAATGGTTTCCAACGAGGAAATCGACAAGGTGAATATTCTGAATGCCTCATTTCTGGCCATGAACCGGGCGGTGCAAAAACTGAAAAAAAACCCGGAACACTTGCTCATCGATGGAAACCGGTTCAGGCCGCAAACCAAAATTCCCTTCACCTGCATGATAAAAGGCGACGGACGGTTTTACTCCATTGCAGCGGCTTCGGTGCTGGCCAAAACCTGGCGCGATGAGTATATGGAAAAAATCCACCTGGAATTTCCCCGGTACGATTGGGCCCGTAACAAAGGTTATCCGACATTAAAACACCGCGAAGCCATTATGAAATATGGTGTGACCAAATACCACCGTTTGTCGTTCAGGTTATTAAACGAGCAGTTAAAACTGAATTTCTGAGCGTTTTTTCTTAAATTAACCGCATGAAATATTTGGCACACATCTTATTTTTTTTTCTGCCGCTTTTTCTTTCGGGGCAAAACGATACGGTTTTATTTTTCGGACCGAATGGTAAAATGAACTCCGGGGAAAATCCGGTTTTAAAAAAAGAAATTAAATACCGTGGAAAAAACCGGGTGAGAATCAATACGGAAAAGCTTGCAGATGATGGTTCATGGACTTTTTTATTCACCGAGCGGGTCAGAAGAAAAAGTACTGAGCTGTTTCATATCCGGATTAAAGGACAGGAATTTTCGGAACAAATTGAACGCCGGTTTGAACCGCAATCCGACGGAACCCAGATATTTACGGACCTGCAAAATGATCAGATAAAACGTACGGGTTTAACCCAATCAAAAATTCCACTCATTTTCCACGGCAAACTTACCGAGTATTATCCCAACGGAAATGTAAAATCAATTTCGGTTTACGAAAACAATGAGCTTATTTCGAACCAAAACTGGAAGGAAAACGGAGATAATTACATCGACAATATTTTTTATTCGGTGGAACGCGAGCCGCGGTTTTTGCGGGGAACACAGGCATTACACCAACATGTTTTGAAAACGTTCAAAGAATCGGAGGTTGATCTCTCGCAAATGGAAGGCCGGCTAGTGGTGGGTTTTGTAGTAATGGAAAACGGAGAAATCGACGGCATTCGGATTGAACGTGGGTTGGGACTTGATTTGAACAATCTGGCGCTAACTGCATTTCATACCCTGAGAGGTGAGTGGCAGCCTGCCATGCTCAATGGCGAAAGTGTAAGATTTTACCAGTTGTTTCCCATCAATTTCATTTACAGGAAATTTGATTTCGACTACCTGGAAATGAGAGGGAGCATGTTGTACTGGGAGATAAATTAACGAAACAATGAAAGTAGCATTTTTTAGTTCAAAGTCTTACGACGAAGAATATTTCAATCAAATCAATAAAAAGTACGGACACGAATTGCAGTTTTTCGAAACCCGGCTCGACAGCCACACCGTGAAACTGACCAAAGAATTTGACGCGGTTTGCGCTTTTGTGAACGATAAGGTGGACGCCAAAACCTTGAAAGGACTCAGCAAAAGAAATATTAAGCTGCTCACGCTGCGTTGTGCCGGATTCAACAATGTGGATTTGGAAGCTGCTGAAAAACACGGCATCACCGTTTTGCGCGTGCCGGCCTATTCGCCCGAAGCTGTGGCCGAACATGCACTGGCGCTTATTCTTACCCTCAACCGTAAAACCCACAAGGCTTACAACCGCGTACGCGAGGGTAATTTTTCGCTGGAACGGCTCACCGGTTTTAACGTCAGCGGCAAAACCATCGGGGTGATTGGTACCGGCGCAATCGGCCGCGCATTTATTCAGTTGCTTAAAGGGTTCAAAACGAAAATTAAGGCTTATGATCCTTATCCAAACGAACAACTGAAAAAGGAAGGCGTGGAATATGTTTCGCTGGAAGAATTGCTGACTGAATCGGATATTATTTCGTTGCACTGTCCGCTCACCCCGGAAACCCACCGGATGATAAATGGCCAAACGCTGAAACATGTAAAACAGGGCGCTATGCTGATTAACACCAGCCGCGGAAAACTCATCGACACCGAAGCGGTTATTGACGCATTGCGGGAAAAAAAGCTGGGCTCGCTGGGCATTGATGTGTATGCCGAAGAAGAAAAACTGTTTTTTAAAGACCTCTCGGAAATGATTATTGACGACGATACCATTTCACGGCTCATTGCACTGCCCAATGTGCTGATTACCGCCCACCAGGCATTTCTTACCCGCGAAGCGCTGGAACAAATTGCCGAAACCACCCTACAAAATATTTCAGGTTTCGAAAAAGGACAAATAAACAAACAAAACCAGGTGGGAACGGAGAATTTGGGGTAAAGGAAACCGGGCATCTTTATTTTCGTAAGTTGTTTTCTATAGCCTGGTCAATCACAACAACATTCGAGTTTGAAACATCGTGTGCGGTGAACAGGCCCAAAACCGGTTTTCCGTCGGAGGCAGTAAAATTACCCTGAATGTTGGCGGGAGGAACACTGAACAAATTGCCGGTTTGCGCCTGGTTGAATAGCTGAAAATAAAAATCGTAGGCAAATGCCGAAATCGAAGTTTGTTTTACCAGTACCGTATCGCCCAAATTCAGTTTCCGGTCTTCCGGATTGGAAGGCTGGTGAAAATCGGTAAAAATTTCGAAACTGTAAATATAATTGCCGTCCACCAGTTCGTCGCTGGCAAAAACGAGGAAATCCGATTGGCTCAAAAGGATGTCGTTTATGTAAATATCCCATTTGTAATAGTTGCCCATTCCGGGGGGTTCGTTTCCGTAGGTAAAAATACCCAGAAACCGGTTATCGCCTCGCAACGATGGACGCACCTGAATAGAATCAATGGGTTCAACAGCCGACAGAAAATCACGGGCGGTAAGTTCAATGCCGTCCACGTTTATGGTAACTGTATATTCCTTTTCCGTTTCTCCTTTAAAATCCTGCCCATCGGGAGTGGTGTACCATCCCCGTTTTTCAGCGCTTTCAATTAGTTCGACTGATTTTGGCGGTTGGGCATCGTCTGAAACCGTCACCTTTGCCCCGCTGATCCCGATGTATTCGTTATCGTTACTCACTTTCTGACTTTTGTAGAGGTAAACAAAAGGATTGCTTTCGGTGGTTATTTTGGCTTCAACCGCGTAAAATTCAAATTCCTCTTCGCTCAGTTTCACATCTACAATATCTTCGCACGAGTTGAACAAAGCGGAAAATAATATCAGGATAACAGTTATTTTATTCTTCATGGCATTGCTTTTTAAAAATTAATGTTCCAGGTTATAGCCGGAATAACAGTTCCGATTATGGAAAGCCGCGTAGCTTCTGTTATCCGGGGATTTTCTTCGTTCTGTCTGAAATAGATGGAATAGGCATTGCGCCGGGCATACACGTTGTACAACGAAATATTCAGCGACCGTTTGACTTTCCGGGTTTCGTTTTTCCGCGGATTCCAGGTGGCTGAAAGGTCGAGCCGGTGATAGTCGGGAATGCGGTTGCTGTTCCGGTCGGCATAGTAAAACAGCGTATTCCCCTGAACATTGTATTTGGCCACCGGGTAAGTCACCGGGCTACCGGTTGAAAAAACCCAGTTGGCCGAAACCGTAAAGCGGGAATTCAAATCGTGGTTCAGCACCACCGAAACATCGTGGGTGCGGTCGTAAGTTGACGGATAGGCTTTGCCGTTGTTGATGCCCGGCACTTTTCGCATGGAGCGGGCCAGAGTGTAACTTACCCAGCCGGTAAACTGCCCTTCCTGCCTTTTCGCCATCAACTCCATTCCGTAGGCATAGCCGCTTCCGCGCAGCAACTCGGTTTCCAGGTTTTCGTTTAAAAACAGCTCGGCGCCGTCTTTGTAATCGATGATGTTTTGCATATCCTTGTAGTAAACTTCAACAGAAGTTTCAAATTCATTCCGGTTGAAATTGCGGAAATACCCGGCGGCCACCTGGTTCGAAATCAGCGGTTTGATGTATTTGTTTGAAGGCAGCCAAATGTCGAGCGGGGTGGGCGAATTGGTGTTGGAAATGAGGTGCAGGTTTTGGACCATCCGGTTGTACGAAGCTTTTACCGAGCTGGTGGAACCGGTAGTAAGCCTGGCCGAAAAACGCGGCTCAAGGTTTACAAACGGCGAACCAATCCGCTCCCCTTTTTCGTAACTGATTTCATTAATCACCTCATTGCCCCGGGGTGAATCAGGATTCAGGTATTCCCGAACCTTCCCCTCGCCCACCTGCTGAAACACACTTAACCTGAGGCCGTATTCCATCGAAAACAGGTCGCCAATTTTCTGTTCGTTGGAAATATAAGCCGAACCGTCGATGGCGTTGTAACGTGTAAGGTTCAGGGTTTGAAAAAAGGAATTTTCACTGGCCTTAATGTTTCCGGGCTCAAAACGGTGGCGAATCAGGTTCAGACCAAAATTTATACGATTGTCGGTATTCAGGAACCACGAAAAATTCTGCTTGAAATTGTAGTCGCGTACATGCGAACTCCAGTCGAACTGATCGGCTGTATTGCCCGGCACACCCAGGTTGTAGTCGTAATTAGAATAGATGAGCGACGTATTCGAAAAAAGTTTTCCGTTAAAAATATGATTCCAGCGAACGGTTCCGGTAATGTTTCCCCAGCGCATGTAAAGCGATTCGCCCAGCTTAAAATAATCGTCGCCCGTGTAGGCAGAAAAATAGAGTCTGTCTTTGTCCGAAAGCTTCACATTGGTTTTCAGGTTGAGGTCGTAAAAATACAACTGGTTTTCCTTCAGCTCCTCAATTCCGATAAGCCTTCCCACCACATCTGCATAAGTTCTACGGCCCGAAACGATAAAACTCCATTTATCCTGAATAATTGGACCTTCGAAGGTTAACCGGCTCGAAATGTTACCAATCCCCGCCTGCCCGCTGAAATGTTTGCTGTTTCCTTCCTTCATCCGGATATCGATAACCGAAGAAGCCTTTCCGCCGTATTCAGCCGGAATGCCGCCTTTATAGACATCGATATCTTTGATGGCATCGGAATTAAAAACCGAAAAGAAACCCAGCAGGTGGGAAGCATTGTACACCGGAGCTTCGTCGAGAATGAGCAGGTTTTGGTCGGGCCCGCCGCCGCGCACGTACAAACCTGAGCTGCCTTCCCCGCCGCTCTGAATTCCCGGCAGCAGGGTAATGGTTTTCAGCACATCGGTTTCGCCCATAAACGACGGTAGCTTTTCCACCATTTTTACCGACACGCGTTCCATGCTCATTTCCGTGCCGGTAATGTTCCGATCTCTCCGTTCGGCCATAACTACCACATCACCCAGTTGCGTGGATTCTTCCACCATAAAAACATCAAGGATTTGGTTTTCTTCAAGGTCAATTTCCACGATTTGCGTTTCATAACCAATAAACGAAAAACTGATCCGGTGGGTGCCCTGCGAAAGTGTAATGGAATAAAATCCGTATGCATTGGACGTTACGCCCTTCTGAATTTCGGGAACATAGCAGGTTGCCCCGGTAAGTGCCTCGCCGCTTTCCGCATCGCGAATGTACCCGCTCAGGGTAGCGGTTTGCGCATACGCTTCAAGATAAAGGCTTCCGAGAAGGACAACCAGAATAATTTGTTTCATGTTTCCTCGTTGAATTGTTTTCGTTGCTGTAATCCGCTTAATGCAAAGCATTAAATTGTTTAATGAAAGTTGAACAAATCTACAGCTAAAAAGGATTAAAAATCGATTAAAATTTCGTGAGAAATAGGTTTTTATCGGCAAACCCCCGGATATACCTTATCAAAATGGACTTGAAAAAAATGAGGGTAAGCTGGAAGTCTTTTCGTTAAGGTTACCAAGAAAAAAGGAGTACAATCACTTTTGCACTCCTCCTAACCGGGTTGTCCCAGCCGGCGAAGTATCGAACTTTTTGCTGGAGGATTTTGATGCGGTATTGAGCTTTATGGATGCTGAAATGCAAAAGAAAATGCGTTAGATATGAGTAGTGATCCCTGTTTGTTGCATTTGGTGAAAGTGAATGAATAACGGATTTGTTAAAATTTTCGCTAATAAATTCAGACTTTTCACCATCATTGTTTCTAACAGGTATGCTTCATTTGCTATTGGGTTATTGAAACAAGAATTTCTAACCTGAACTATTCATAAACTTTTAAAAATATGAATAAAGTTTAGGTTAACTTCGACTTAGATGAAGTTAAACTTTTTTCAAAAGATTTACTGAATCTTAGTCGCTGCAGGAGACAGGAATATCTCATGAATTATTCGGGCTAAATTTACCCCACACTTTTATAAAAGCTGTATTTGCTGTTTTTTATATTTTGGACCAGGGGCCTCGTTAAATTATCTTCATTATTAGCAAAGCTATTTACTATGTTGGCAGGTGTTGAACCAAACATTCTTTTAAAACATTTTATAAAATACGATACATTATTAAATCCCGATTGGTAACAAGCTTCAGTGACTGATATGTCTTTGTGGTTTAATAATATATGTGCATTTTGTAATCGTAAAATTCTGATAAATTCTACAGGAGAATGACCTGTAATTTCTTTCATATTACGGTACAATTGCGTGGTACTTGAGTTCATTTTCCCGGCCAGTTTTTGCACGTTGAAATCGGGATCAGCTATATTCTCCTTCAAAATTTTTCTTACAGTTTTTACAAATCGTTCCTCCTTCGATTCGTTATTGCCCTCAAGTTCAATCATATAATTTTGTGACAGGTATTTTTCTTTTATAAGAATCCTGTTTTGTATTAATCTGTTTACCTGGGCGGCAAGTAAGTTAATGTCAAATGGTTTGGGAATGATGCTGTCTGCACCAACTTCGTATCCTTTTATTTTTTGACTAATCGTGTTTTTTGATATGAATAAAATAAGCGGAATATGGCATAATTTTAAATCACTCTTTATTTGTCTGCATAATTCAAAACCGTTCAACCCTTGAATTGCAAAAGTTGTAAGGATTAATGATGGATTTATTTTCCATGCAATCTTCAGTGCATCCAATCCATTTGAAGCTGTAATAATATTGTAATTTTCTGAAAAATAATTACTTAAAGTGTTAAGTGAGCTTTTATTAACATCAATTATTAATAGTGTTGATTTTTCTTCTGAAATTGGAATATTCACAAAGTTTCTTTGAAATTCAGTAAAAAAAGGATTTAAAAAATTATTTTTTAAATCCTCATTATATTTTTCGAATCCTTTCATTTTTTCCTCTCCTTCTTTTCAAAACCCTTTGCTAATCTGCGATTTATATTCTTTCAAATCGTTTTTAATAATCTGGTTACATTTTTTTAAAGTAGGGCAATCGTTCCAGGGGTACCTGAATTTCCAAAGTTTTTCCACCTTTTATGATTCTGCCATCATCTCCTTCCCATTTACCTTTTGGAAACGCAACGGTACGGGAACGGGCTCCTTTTTCTACCACAGGCGCCACCAAAATTTCATCTCCCAGCATAAATTGATCTTTGATTGTTTCAAACCCACTTTCAGGAAAAGCCAGCGACATAGGCTTCACAATGGGTTCTCCGGTTTTTGATGCATGTTTTGCCAAATCCAGAATCATTGGACCCATTTTTTCATGAAGTTTAGCCATTTCAAGACATATTGCCTGATTTTCTTTTGAAAGAACTCTCCATGGAGCGACAGAAAATTGCATCATTGGCATTAAAGCATGAACCTGGGCAGACCTTACTACCAATTCTTCATCCATGGTAGATGCCTGTAGAAATGACTGATACTCACCCCCACCAATCATATCGGGGCAGGTATAAGTATATCCCATAACACTTTGTGACATCTGGTCGGGTATCAGTTTTTGCAAATCTTCCCAGTTGTGTGCTTTATCTCTCAACCGCTGAACCAAAGGCAGTCCGGCCATTTTCCATGATGCCCTGTATTCATTAAGGGGATATTTTAAGCCGATTTCAGCAAAATAGGTGGTGTGATCGTTTGGTGTACTTTTGTTAAATGAAATAATATCGCCGGTATAAAAGCGGGCGTCTCCGGCATCTAATTTAAACCCGTCAACTCCATATTCATCAACTAGATAATCCATTTGCTCCTGATACCATTTTTGCGTTTTCGGGTTGCTTAAGTCGAGACATGCGCTGGCCCCGTTCCACCATCGTATAATAGCCGCTTTGTTTTGGGTATTTTCCCAATGAACATCCGGTGTATTGTCTCCCTCCAAAAGCAGCATACCTTCTTTGGCAAGATACCTGAAAACTTCCGAGTCGGGACTAACAAACGGACATATCCATAACATAACCTTAAAACCCATGCTATGCAATTTATTAATCATTCCTTTGGGGTCAGTAAAACGACGGGTTGAAAACTTCCAGGTACCATAATTCTCCTGCCAGTTGTCGTCAATCATAATAACTCCCGGCGGATACCCCTTGCTGATTATATCTTCTGCATATTTCAGAATATCGTCTTCGTTCTGATCATACATTAATTCAATCCATGTATTGTATTGAGGATGAGTGAATAACATTTCGTCGGGTATTTCTCCGTTGGAAGGAAAAAACTTCTTGCAAACAAATTCGTATGCATCTCTCAGGTTATCTCCTTCTTTTCCATGATGAATTTTTCCTACTCGTCCGGTAACGGTTAGTTTCCCTTTTTCGAACGAATATTTAATGGGGTCTTCGCTCCAGATGTATCTTCCTTTGCTTGAAAGCAAAAGCGGCTGCGCCTGATTGCCCTGATTGTCGCCCCACAAATCGTAAGTAACATCAGATGTGGCATCATACGGGGTTTCATGACCTTTTGAACTAAGACCTCCCCACCAATACTCATCCTGGTCAATATTCAAAACTACTTCATCGCCCTTTTGAGCAAATAAATGGGTTGCAATTAATAGCAGGGTAATAAATAGAATTCCTTTATTCATTTGATTATAAAGTAAAAAAGTTTTTTTGTATGGTTGATTGTTTTAATTGGTACAGGCAAAATTTTAGTTTAAACACTTGCAGATTATACCAATAAAATATGGCTATTTATATTCTCTAACAACAATATTCCCCAGTTTAATTTATTGAAAGTTAGTCACTTTAACAAAACAGCTAATTTTAAGTGAAAAACCAGACCGCCGCGTTGGACGGTCTGGTAAACTTTTATTTGTTACTTGTTATTTTTTAATTGCTTTATACCTGCCAATCAGGCGGTTTTCTTTGCTGACAACAATCAGGTACATGCCTGAAGGCTCATTCTGGAGTGAAATAACCTCGCGGTTACTGCTCACATTTATATCCAAAACAGCCGTTCCAACGGCGTTGTAAACCTGAATCCGCTGTCCTTTTTCAACACCCGAAACATTCAGTATTCCGTTTGTTGGGTTCGGATAAAACTCTATCTGGTTTTGAACACGGAAGTCGTTTGCATCTGTTAACGGACCAAAAGTGTAAATAACTTCTATTTTACCATCAGCCGAAGTTACTTTTACCTTATCGTTTCTGTTAAGTGTTCCGCTTGTTTTCTCTGCTCCGTTTTCATCAACTACAACTGCTGTTGCACCCAAGGCTGTTCTGATTCTTGCATAGAACTCACTGATATCTGCAATACCGGATGCTCCGTGAATTTTATATTCCACCTGGTCTATTCCGTACACATTGGACAGAATATATGCCAGGTAAGTTGTTTCCTGAATGTATTGCGTTGCCAGTTTTGAAATATGATAGACTGTTGTAACCATCTCGTCTGGCGATGTTACCACCAGTTTATCATCGTCTGCAACAGTGCCATCAACCCTTTCAAATCCCCACTTATCTATAAGTTTCATACTGGCTCCCAATGATGGAACCAGGTTGGAAAGGAAACTCTGAACGTTTGTTCCGCGTGGCACATACTCAATCAGCAAATCACCTTGACTTACTGAATACAAATCAGATAACACAAATGCTGCTGATTCAGAAGCTCTTGGAAGCAACTGATACGTAATAGTGGTTATTCCATTTTCTGCAACAACTTCAAAATAAGTATCGGCATTTACCGTAACTGAAACGTAGGCAGTATCATAATTTAACTGTTTAAAAGGCACATACTCCCCGTCTCCGCTAATAACAGTCATTGTAGCGCCTGCCGGTACCGTTACATTGTTTACTACTGTTTGCAGCGTGGTACCATACTCGAATCCGGTAATTGACCCGGAGCCGGGAGTATGCTCATCGCCGGCGCTTTTGGGCTCGGCATCGATGGTAATTTCATAACGGGTTGAAGTGAGTAAAGCGTCTGAACTCAATCCTTCATCTGAAACCTCCAGAACATATTTTGTAACATTGATGCTGTCTGCTGACATGACGGTTAATGTGTCATTTAAACTCAACAAATCATCCATAGCCAGTACAGTTCCATCCTCATTACTGGTTAAATTAAGTGACTGGCCTTCATTTGCTTTGATAATATTGTCAAGAAAACCAGTTACGGTAGTTCCTGTTGTTATTCCTCTGATGGTTTGTGGCCCGTGTGGTGGATTGGACTGATATCCTTCGCTCACTTTATAAACGACTGAGCTTACCGTAGATATATAGTGATTTGGAGCGAACATAAAGTGTTTGCCAATATCGGAAACTATATTCAGCATTCTCCATGGCCAGCCCTGGCCCTGACCAGCGTAGTAGTCTAAATTATATGCACTATATTCAGCATCCTCAGGCGACGTACCCAATGCACCAAAATTCGGATTTCCTTGATAAATATGCGGTTTTCTTCTTAGTGAAAAAGGATTGTTTATACCCTCCTCTCCCAGCGTCCAGAGTGAGCCATCTTCTTTCCCTAAAACGTCAATCAATTCAAAGTCGAGTGGATCGGTTGCCGGTTTTAATCCTTGTTTTATCGAGTCATTAAGTATTTTGAACAGATAAATAATATTAGCATGCCATTTTCCAAAAGGAGTACCGTTATTGTCTATTTCTTCTCCCCACTGATTTTCCCAGAAGTTACATGAAGTTTCTCTGGTATAAAACTGTACATTGGCATTTTTTGCCGGATTAGTCCAGTCAGGCCTGCACATTGGTGCATTTTCATTATTTATAGCAGCCATTACAAATACTTCTCCCGGGTATACCATTGCATCAACCGAAAGATCAAGCTCAGCTTTGTAGGGATCTACAACCCAGGATCCCTCATTGGGAGCCCATTTGTAGCCCGGAATGTATTTTTCGTATCGCATTAACCAATTGTCTTCGTTGGTATTTGCTATAATGTCAGCAGGGTTGGCAGAACCACTCATTGCTATCATATAATTACTTAAATCAACCGGCTCATTACCAGGATTATAAATTTCCGCAAAATCGTTACCCATCCAGTATAAATTATGTGAAACTTCGGAAATAAATGGATCTGCCACAAAAGGCTGCAGGTTGTTAGGGTCTTTTTCTTTTGTGAGTAAAATATTATAATTATTAGTGGTTGAATCATCTTCTGCAGTAACCGTAAAATCAACAGTACGATCTGCCTCAGAACCTGAAAGGCTGGTTGCCCGTTTTACTTTCACTTTGGCATTGGGATCGGACTTGGTAGGTACCAAAGCCGGAATGCCCTGGGCCATTAGAGGAACTTCAATGTTGTAATTGAATACCTGCGGGCCAAAACCTGGAATAGTATCGCCAATCCAACCAAAAAGACCTTTGTAAAATTCCGGAATGTCGGGCCACTGGATAGCAGTTAAAGTGGCATCGCCATTTGCCCTGTAAGGTATTACAGAGATAAAGTATTCTTTTGCAGAGCCATCCTGGGCAGTTACCCTAAGTATATCGCCATCTGATAAATCGGGTTTTGCGACTCCGCTGGCATAAACAATTTCCCATTCTGCATTGGATGGTTTTTCCAAACGATCCAGTAATAAGGTATCCACACGGGTTGAATACGGAATTCCTCCGCGGGTCCCCCAAATAGTGTCATTTCCGGATTCATGCTGAGTAACTCTTGGGTATTCCAGATACCCGTTATCAATAGTTTCTCTCCAAAATCCCTCAGGGTCCTCATTTGTTAAAGGAACAACTATATTTGCATTTGCTGCAGGATCTTGCACTACAATGTCAAAAGCCTGCAGATCCAAATCATTTCCACATACGTAGATTAACAATTGATCTCCTGTTTGTGCCGCCCAGGTTAATGAATCTGCATCGGGAGCCATAATATATTCCCAGCCAACACCAGGTTTTTTTTCGAAATAGTTCATGATATCATCACCCCGGCGAACTCCCCATGGTACAGTTAGTGTTTTGTTTTCAAAATCAACATCAATAACGTCAGACACTAATGTATTTTCATCCAGGTTGTAATCACCATGATTGCCCATAGTCCACATGGGTGCTCTCCATTCTCCTCCGTGCATCGGAACTGGAATCCATTCTGAATCATCTAAACCAACTCCACGTGCTTCGGCGAAATTAAGGTTGCCTGTTTTAACATTAAACCTTCGCACCAAAATACTGTTTCCTGTTGCCTGAGGGACACCGGCAACATCGTAACCACTTCCACTCACCCTGTCCAGATTTGCACCATCTACACCAGTAAACATCCCAACTACCTGGTCAACAACCATACTGTCGCCGTCAGGAAAATGTTGTTCAATAAAAAACCCATTCATGCCGGGCCCCCATTGTTCATTGAAAGGCTGGTAAAAATTTTCTGTTACCAGGTCTGTTTCATCACCTTTTTCTTCGGGTAAATGAACAAGGAAGTCAGCATACTCCCAGGTTTTTGGATGGTTTACTCTTTCCGGGAAGCCTTCCAATCCTTTGGCAAACATTCTTGGGCCAAATTCTTTCACTGCTGCGAAAACAAAAGCTTCACCTGGTTGTAATACGATATCTCCCGGTATCCAATAACCGGGACTCGTATCTGTTACTTTTCCAGTTGCATAATCCAATTTGTCACCACCTCCCCAGTGTCCAATTTTAAATTGGTTCAACTCAACGGGTTTATCTCCCATGTTGGTTAATTCCAAATAGCACCTGTTGGTATTATCTCCGCGATATTCGGTGATAACCAAATAATTAATTGTATCCTGAGCGCTTACAACACCGCCCAGCAACAAAAAAGCAAAAAGTAAAAATTTTAATCTCATAACTGTAATTTTTATTGGTTACTACTACTACTATTGTTATTTATTTTTCCTTTTATATCATTTTTTTATTGCTACCGTTACTAAATGCCGGTGGTATTGACCACCGGCATTATATACTATGAAATTAAAACCTGAACTTTAGTCTTTTATTTATTATTACAAAAAGCATCAATTCATTTTTTTGGTGTTCATAAAAAATGTGTCTTATCATCTTAAAAAAATATTTTCGTAAATCAATTTTGTTACAATAAAGAGTAAAAGTAGACCAGCTATTAAATAGGGTATTGAACTGTAATTATTTTTCAGTACCCGCCGGGTTATTCTGGTTCTTTTAATTCGTATAAGAAGTGTTTTCATAAACAATGAATTGATACAAATTTAAGCACCGGAAAAATTATTCATGTGATTTTAATTGCTCATTTAAGTGTTGTGAATTGTTCGGTAGAACAAAAGTTGTTCATTCAGGTATAAAAAAATGTTCATTTGCATTAAAATATACTGTAAATGTATTGTTTACAGTATGGGTTAATGCTTATTTTATTAACGCTGAAGGTGCAAATCCGAACGTTTCCTTAAAACATTTACTGAAATATTTTGGGTTTGTAAATCCAACCATGTAAGCTACTTCTGCTATACGCAAACCTTTGTTCTCCGACAATATCTGATATGACCGTTTCATGCGCATACTAAGTAAAAGTTCCTGTCCGGACTGGCCGGTTAAACTTTTGATTTTCCGGTAAAATTTGGCATGGCTCATGGCTAGTTTTGATTCCAGTGTATGAATTGAAAAATCGGAATCGGAGATACCTTCATTTATGGCTTCCATAAGTGTAGTTAAAAATTTCTCGTCAACCGAAGTAACGGTTACGGCAGAAGGTTCCAAAACACTGCTTTTTTGAAATAACCTGCGCAGTTTTTCCCTGGATTCAAGCAAATTTTTTATCCTGATTTGCAGATATTCCATTTCAAATGGTTTGGGAATATAATCGTCTGCACCTGTTTCTATTCCTTCGTATTTTGTTTCCAGGTCAACTTTTGCAGTAAGAAGAATAAAAGGAATATGGCTGGTTTCAATATTGGATTTAATTTGTTCACACAGTTCAATGCCATCCATATTGGGCATCATCACATCGCAAACAATCAGGTCGGGCATAAATTTTTTAGCCTTTTTCAAACCTTCCATACCATCACCAGCTTCAATCACATTGTATTCCTTTTTAAGTTCGTTTCTAATGAAACTTCGCATATCTACATTGTCTTCTACAATTAAAACAGTTTTATCCAAATCTTTAACCTGGTCAGGTTCATCAGCAGCTACTGCATCACCATTAAAATACATATCTTCAGTGCTGGTTGTACTTTGGATTGCATTGCCGTTTGTGTTTTCAATGTTTGGCAGGAAAAACTGCATGGTGGTTCCAACTCCCTCCTTGCTTTTTGCTTCAATGTAACCACTATGGGCATCAATCAATTCTTTGGTGTGCGATAACCCAATTCCATAACCTTTTCCTTTTTGTTCTTGTCCCTGGTAAAAGCGGTCAAATATTTTTTCACATTGCTCCTTTGAAATCCCTCTGCCTGTATCACTTATTTCTACTTTCACAAACGAACTGAAAGAAGAATTTTTTAATACTTCTATTTTACTTGAATCTTTATCAACTATCTCAATATTAATATCAATTTTTCCTTTATCTGTAAATTTTATGGCATTCGAAATGATGTTAAAATATATTTTTGACATCATAGCCGGATCGAAGCAAACAATTATCTTTTCGGGGTTAGAGGTCAGGTTTAATTCCAGTCCTTTTTGCTTAACAGCATAGGTAAAATGAGCAATTTCTTCATTTGTAAAAGTAACTATATCTTCTTTGTTCAATTTTGCTGTTAGTTTCCCGCTTTCAGCTTTTCTTACATCGAGAAGCTGTTCAATTAAATAGTTCAGGCGTTTTACATTTCGCTTAATTAGGTCAAGCTTTTCTCTTACATCGATGTTTAATTTTTTATTTTGAAGCAGAACATCCAGTGGTTCCCTGATAAGTGTAAGAGGGGTTCGCAAATCATGGGAGATGTTAATAAAGAACTTTGTTCTCAGTAAGTCAAGTTCATGAACCTTTTCATTGTGATTCTTTTCAAGCAACAATTTCTTTTTTGTAGTGTACCGTATAATTGTGTAGTGCGAAAAATAAGTAAATATTAAAGTAATAATCAAAAAGTAAAGAATGTAAGCAAACCAGGTATAAACAAATGGAGTTTGAATATGAACAAATATTTGTGTGGGAGTGCCTTCCCAGATTCCGTCAGCGTTTGTTGACTTTACCTTAAAAATATATTTCCCGTGCCTCAGATTGGTGTAACTTGCCATTCTGTTGGTTGCATCGGTATATTGCCAGTCGTTGTCAAAACCTTCCAGCATGTAAGCATAACGTATTTTTTCTGCATTGGGGTAAATCATGGCTGAAAATTCAAAACCAATGTTTTTTTGTTTGGGAAGAAGAACAATAGAATCAGTTAATGTAATGCTTGATTTTAGCGGAGATTTTCTTCCTTTTTTTTCAAGTGCATTCACTTTTTCGTTAAACAAATAAAAACCAGTAACGGTTGTTCCGGGCATCAATGAGCTTAAATTGATTTGTTGGGGATAAAATGCATTTATTCCGTTAATACCACCCATAATAATTTCTCCGTCGGTTTTTTTATAAACAGTATGCTCCGAGAATTCATTGCTTTGAATTCCGTCGGTTACCGTATAATTTACAAACCTGTTTTCTACGGAAATAAATTGCGATAGTCCTCCATTGGTTCCAATCCAAAGATTCTGATTATCATCTTCAACGATTAACTGTATCATATTATTAGGTAGCCCGTCCTTTTTGGTATAACTTTTAAAAGAAATTTCCCCTGAAATGGAGTCGGTTATCATTTTGTTTAAACCTTCGTAGGTTCCAAGCCATATATTATGGTTGCTGTCTTTTATAATAGAACGGATGTAATTATTGCTTAACGAGTTCGATTCATTGTTTTTTTGATACACTTTAATCTTATCAGGATAGTGCCTGTCATCCAGTGAAATAATATTCAATCCTCCGCCTTCCGTGCCAACATAGAGGCTGTTGTCTTTTGGGTCATAAAAAAGTACCCTGCAATTGTTTGTTGAAATACCGGGCGTGGCGTTATGGGTGTATTTTTCTGCTGCAATAATTTTGTCATTCTCAATTTTTATCCGCGTTAATCCGGTAAGCGAAGCAACCCAATACACATCAGATTTACTTTTTTCAATATAAAAAACAGGACTGCCTTCATAGCCGCTAAGAATTTCTATCCCATTGTTGATCCATTCAACGAGGTAAGCACCCGAGCTGCAGCAAATAATTTTTTTGTTCCCCTCATAATTTGAAATGTAAAAAACAGACTGCGTTTCGAAGCCTAATTTTTGAAATTTATTTTTTTCTCTGATATAAAGAAATAGCCCGTTACCATGAGTACCTGTCCAGATTCGGTTTTCATCGTCAACGTAAACTGCCCGGATAAAATTCGAATTGGATAAATCATGGTTTGGATCGCGAAATTTATAGTGTGCAAACTTTTTTTGCTCCGGATTATAAATATTGACTCCGGCCCCAATGGTGCCAACCCACAGTAAATTGTCATTTGAAACATAAAGGGAATAAATGAGGTTGGAATTTAAACTGCTTGCGACAAAAGGGTCATTTTTAATGGGTTCAAAATGAATCTTAGTTTTATTAAGATCGTCAGATTTTATAAGGTTCAGCCCTCTGTCAAGGGTGCCTACCCATAAATTGCCCTCTTTGTCCAGCGCCAGTGACGAACATTTTCGCGAAGAAGGTCCGTAAGTTGTGCCATAAGCATTAAAATGATCAGTTACCCCGGTTTGCGGATTGTATCTGAATAGTCCGTCCTGTGCCGTAGCAATCCATAAATTTCTTGTTGAATCTTCAGCGGCAGCAACCTGATTGGAGTTGATGGTAAAATCTTCAATGATGACAGGTTCATTCGAATTTTGCTGGAAAATTACCCTTGAAATGTTGCTGGATGTAACTATCCAAATCCCTCCATGTTTTGATGTTACAATGGAGCGAATGAATTCATTTGCAGCTTCATTGTGTTTATACCCTCTGATTTGTTCAAAGCCCGATTCGATTTCGGTTATTTTGCTACTTTGCATTTTTGTTCTCCATAAACCCTGCGCAGAACCTATCAGCAAATATTCATTCTGAATGCATAAACTCCATATTGGAAATCTTTTTTCAACTGAATTTATTTTAATCTGATAAATGAGTTCAGTTTTAGGATCGTACATATTTAGTCCGTCGTCTGTGCCTATCCAAATACGTCCCGATTCATCTTCAACCAGACATCTTACGGTATTATTTGACAACGAATTTGGGTCATTTTTATTGGTATTATAAATATCAATATTGTACCCGTCGTACCTGTTCAAACCGTCCACCGTGCCAAACCAGATAAATCCCCTACTGTCTTCCAAAAAAGAATAGACTTCGCTTTGAGAAACACCATCTTCAGAAGTTAGCTGTTTAAACCGCCTTGGTTGAGAAAAGCCACTCAAACAAGTCATCATTACAATAAAAAGCAGGATAATTCGTGTAATCATTTGAAAACTCTCCTTTAAATCTTCTTTTGTCAGGAATCCGCTTTATCCAAATTGTCAACTTTGCAAAAGTTAGCAGAGCGATCCTTTATTTTATGGTAATAATACGAAAAAGTACAATTTTAAAAATTCCTGGTCTGACAAACTTAAATGAATGAACAATTCATAGGAGGTAAAAGAACAATTTTTTATCATTTTGGCTATACTTTATTCCTTTCTGAAACAATTGAATCATTTAGTGGTAAAATATTAAATGTATTTTTAAAAATCTGTTTGTTTAAAAAAATCAATATGGAAAAAACTTACTTAGTCACTATTTTAATTTTCATTTTCTATACATTTGAGGTAAGTGCACAAAACGATGAAGTAATTATTCAACCTGAAGAATACGATCGTGCTTTGCGAAATCCCCTGAAGGGTTTTACCACGAACAATATTAGCGACCATCCCTGGGGTACTCTTGCACACACCTATTTCAAATGGAATGAGCTTGAAAACCATGAATCAGATGGAATTGAAAAAATTATCAGTGTAAGTAATCAAAGATGGAATACAGTAGCAGCTAAAAATATAAAGGTTATTCCCAGGGTTTATTTGCACTGGGATGGCGATAAAAAATACTGGCCGGCTGATATGGAAGAAGACGATTATTCCAGCGAGCAGTTTCAGAAAAGGGTGGTTCGTTTAGTGAAAAGGCTCGGCGCCTGCTGGGACAATGATCCGCGGGTAGCTTTTGTTGAACTGGGAATTATCGGAAAATGGGGTGAACATCACTCCCCAGGTCCTTCAACAACTCAGCAAAAACTGTTAGGCGATGCGTTTGCCGAAGCCTTTAATAATAAAAAGGTCTCAGTCAGGCATTTCTGGAATCATTTTACCGATTACCCGTTTGGCGAATATTGGGATTCATGGGCACATTACGACCAAATGTGGGGGCATGGAAACAGTATAAAACAGGTAAACGACCAAACCGGCCGGTACAAAGAAACCTACATTGGGGGTGAAGTGGCATACGGTTGGGGCAATAACGACATTCAGGCGGGACCTTCTCCAACACACAGTGTTGCCATTGAAAAACACCGGAATTTCGTTATCAATTCAATCCGCTGGCTCCATTGCACGCAGTTACGTTGGATAAGCAATTATGACAAAAATAATGCACAGGCTCAGGCAGGCGCTGAGGAAATGCAAAAGGCTTTTGGATACCGGTATGTTTTGGATGAAGTAAGGTTCTCGCTGGAAGATTCATTAAATATCTCATTCGATGTGTCCAACACCGGTTCGGCACCATTTTATTACGACTGGCCGGTTGAATTGGCTTTGCTCGATTCATCCACACATGAACCGGTATGGAAAGCCACGATGGATAGCGCAGATATCAGAGTATGGATGCCCGGGGAAAACTGGACGGACCCGGAATGGAAATATGTCGGCTCATGGCAGGAGTATCATCCCAACGAAAACTGGAATTCCTCCGGGATTACCGGATGGGCCACTCCACCTGCAAAAAACAGGGTTGAAGGTAAATTTGAAATTGATCTGCCCGATGGCACATATATTCTTTCCCTTTCCATACTCGACCCGGCAGGTAATTTGCCCAGTGTTAAATTTGCAACAGGCAATTATTTAAAAGGGGGGAAACATCCGATGGGATTGGTGTATGTTGGCGAAAACAAATGCGACACACTGCCTTCCGGTTTTCAGTTCGATGACCCGAGAAACGACAATTCATTGAAATATGAAGTTGATTTTGAAATTGTGTATGAAGAAGATTCTGTTGAACGCGATCCGGTACGAACTCCGTATAAAGGAAATGTCTGGCGTTTCCCAACCGATAATGTTCCTGCCTGGCAATACGATTTTATGAACAACCATTCGGGCGATAAATATTTTTCTCTCGATACTGCCAACACCATTGGGATTTATGGTTGCAACGACACAATAGGATATAATATCCGTTCATATAAGGATTCCGTTCAAAATGCCGATGCGGCGCAATTTAAGTGGGATCAAACGTCCGAAACATTTCAAAAAAACGGGCAGTGGCTTGAATACACTGCCGGTTTTCAGCTCAATTTACCTTATCAGTTGCTTATAAGGGCAAGAAATGATGTGGATGCCAGGTTCAGATTAACCATCCTGACCAATAATCGCGATACCGTATTTTTTAATGATTTTAGCATTGAAGATGATTTTAAAAACGTCGGTGGCGGGAACGAACAAACCGATTGGTTTCGCTCAAAAAATCAAATGGATGGCCTTTGGGGAGCATATATTATTAGGTTCGACTGGTACGATAATGTAGGAGAACCCGGAATTTTCGGAGGCTTTTCCTTTGCTCAGTCAGAATTGGATTTTACACCCCCGGAATGGTACTATGTTAGTTTAGGCACTTTCAATCCGGGAACCAACATTGTAGTTATGACCACCGAAGACGCCACCGTTTACATGGTTCCGGAAGGAACCCCGGCAGATACCACATCCATCAAAGAAGCCGCTGTTTCAAATACTGAAACAACTGCATATAGTCAGGCAAATCTTTCTACAACCGGATTGAGTTCCGGAGAATATGTACTCTATGCAGTTGACAGCTCCGGTAATGTTTCGGTGGCAAGCAGTGCAATTCGGTTGGAAAATCCGGTAAATGCAGCTCTAATAACCGATAATTCAAAAACAACTGTGTTTTATGATAACGCCTACCGGTTAATTAAAATTAAGAGCAGCAACGAACTTGGGAGGATAGAAGTTTATAATATTCTGGGTAAAAAGGTTGGGAGTAAAAAATGCGATGGAAAAACGGATGAAATACAAACTGCCGGGTTGATTGCCGGTGTGTATCTGGTTCATGTATTTGATAAAAATGAAACATTAAATGTAAAAAAGGTTTTTTTGAAGTAATTCAAAATCAATTATGTAAAAAGTCAATTATCCAATTTGAACAATAATCAAACAATTCATTATAATGTCACTAAAAGTATTTGCAGCAAGCCTGATGTTTTTGTTGATATTTTCTTCCTGCAATGAAACAGAAGAAACTGTTACTATAAAGCCTTTAAAATATGAAAATGCCCTGCGCAATCCGCTGAAAGGTTTTACCACCCGGGGAATTTACGATCATCCCTGGGCAACAACTGCACAAACGTATATTCGTTGGAATGAGATTGAAAATCATGAATCCGACGGTATTGAAAAAATAAAAAACTTTTGCGACTCCATCTGGTCCGGAATTGAAGACAACAATGTGAAAGTAATTCCGCGGGTTTATCTGCACTGGAGCGGCGACAGAAAATTCTGGCCCGCCGACATGCAGGAGGACGATTATACCAGTGAGCAGTTTCAGCAAAGGGTACTTCGATTTATAAAAATGCTGGGAGAATGTTGGAACAATGATCCGCGCGTGGCTTTTGTTGAAATGGGTATTTTTGGAAAATGGGGAGAACACCACGGGCCGTCTCCAACAACAGAGATGCAAAAACTCGTGGGCGATGCATTTGCTGAAGCATTTAAAAATAAAAAGGTTTCAGTGCGGCATAACTGGGAGGAGTTTCAGGAACATCCGTTTGGGCAATACTGGGATTCGTGGGCACATTACGACCAGATGTGGCCGCATGGGAACAGTATTAAAAAAATGAACGATAGCGGGCGCTATCTGGAAAATTATGTGGGAGGCGAAGTGGCTTACGACTGGGGAAATGGTGATGTCCAGCCCGGTCCTTCACCAACAGAAAGTGTGGCCGAAGAAAAACACCGCAATTTTGTTATCAATTCAATCCGCTGGCTACATTGTACCCAACTACGCTGGATTGAAAACTATAATCAGAACAACGCAGAGGCAGTAAGGGGTGCAGAAGAAATCCAGAAAGTTTTTGGTTACCGGTTCGAACTGGATGAAGTAAGATTTTCATTGGGAGATTCATTAAATGTAGCTTTCGATGTAACCAACATCGGGTCGGCGCCTTTCTATTATGACTGGCCGGTTGAGGTGGTGCTGCTTGATGCACAAAACCGGGAGCCTGTGTGGAAAGCAACTTTTAATGATGCAGATATACGGGAATGGTTACCCGGAGAAAACTGGACCGACCCCGACTGGATCGAAGTTGGCGGGTGGTCTCAATATTTACCTGACCAAAACTGGGATGCAACAGGTAATTGCAAATGGGAAAAGCCACCCCAAAAGAATAGAGTAAAAGAAAGTTTTAAGGTGGACATTCCCAAAGGAACTTATATTCTTTCACTGGCAATTCTTGATCCGGCCGGTAATTTACCCAGTCTGAGATTTGCAACTGCCAATTATTTAAACGGGGGCAGGCATCCGGTTGGAATGGTCAATGTCAAAAAAAATCAATGTTACCCATTGCCTGCTGATTTTAACTTTGATGATCCTGGTTCTGACAACAGTTTGTATTATAAAATTCAATGAAAATAAAACTACATAAATAGTTAACATATGAAAATAAATTTTTTTCTAACAGGTACATTTTTAACCATTTTGTTAGCAAGCACAAACATTCTTAATTCCCAGGAGAATAATACAGAAAAATTGGCTCAAACTCCACCCATGGGCTGGAACAGTTTCGACAGTTACGGGGTTTACCTCTACGAAAAGGCGGCTATGCAAAACCTGGAGGCTTTTGCAGAAAAACTAAAACCGCATGGTTATGAATATTTTGTAATTGATGCCGGTTGGTTTGGCGAGTTCGAGCTTCAACCGGGTACGATTTATCCAGCGGAGAAACACGCAAAAAAAATGAATTTCAATGAATACGGACTGCTTCAGCCTTCGGAAACCTATTTCCCGAATGGTTTGCAGCCCATTATAGACCGTTGCCATGAACTGGGCTTAAAGTTCGGGTTGCATTTGATGCGCGGAATTCCCAGAGAAGTAGTTCATCTGGACCTTCCCATTAAAGGCACGAATTATACCGCGGCTGATATTGCCGACACAAAAAGTATTTGCGTGTGGAACGATCAGAATTATGGGATAGATATGAGCAAGCCCGGAGCCCAGGAATTTTACAACAGCCTGATAAACCAAATGGCAGAATGGGGTGTGGATTTTATTAAATACGACGATTTGGTTCCTTTTCCGGAAGAGATAAAAGGAATTGCAAAGGCAATAGAACAATGCGGCAGACCAATGGTGTACAGTCTTAGTCCGGGAAATGGTGCTGATCCAAATCATATTGAAGCATTCAAAACAGCTCACATGCTGCGGGTCACAGCCGATATTTGGGATGAACAAAAAGGAATTGATGAAGCGTTTGATGCCTGGCATAAATGGCAGGGTAAAGAAGAACCCGGCTTTTGGATTGATATGGATATGATTCCTTTTGGACAATTACAATTAATGTCACCCAAACCGGAAGGAGTGCGGGGCGACGAATCAAAGGCAGAACTTATAAAAAAAATGGAAGCCGGAGAACTTGAAAATTTTGAACTCCTTTCAGGAAAAGGTTTTACCCGCTGGTCTGATTTTACTAAAGACCAGATGTACACGTTTATTACCCTTCGTGCCCTGGCAGCTTCCCCGTTAATGATGGGTGGTGATTTGCCAACACTTGATGATTTTTCACTAAAATTGATTACTGACGATGAGATGATTGCCTGCAATCAAAACGGTGTAATGGGGCATCTCGTTTACGAAAAAGACGGTATTGAAATCTGGAACTCACCAAAGAAAAACAGCGAAGACGGCTGGATTGGAATATTTAATCGAACTCCTGAAATGAATAAAATTTCCCTTAAAGTTCAAGATTTGGGACTGGGTGCAACACAATCGTATGAACTTAAAAATGTTTGGGGAGACAGTAAAGTTTCTGACCTTGATTTTTCAATCAATCCGGATGGTGTTGTATTCTTAAAATACATTAACAACGAATAAATCTGATTTCATGAAATCAACTGTCTTTATCTGGATAATAATTACACTGCTTTTTGTAACAACCTACGGGCAGGAAACCGGGGGAAGAGCAAAATATCCGTTTTGGGGTGATTACCACAAGACTCCGGTTTCGGAAATTAAAAAGGCGGTCTGGATTGAAAAAGATACGGTTATTGATGGTTGGGACTGGTCGTTGCCGGATTTTGTTGAACCTTCCGCGAAATCAAATCTTTGTATTGCCAGAAATTTCGGATTGGGCAAAAATAAAATCGAACATCTGCCGGAAATTAACTTCCCGGCCAACCCGGTTATTTCGCATTGGGTGAAATGGCATGAATTAGAACCGGTTGAAGGAGAAATTAATTTTCAGCCGCTAATTGATAATATCAAATTAGCTTATGAAAAAGGTTACGGTTCAATAGTTCGCCTTCACTTTTCAGCGATTGATTTTGCCCCCGACTGGATAAAAAAGTACAACATTCCCATACGAAAGGAAAACAAAGAAAATCCCATCAAAACAAACTATGACCCGGGCCATCCTGAATTTCATAAAAGATATATCAAATTTATTAAGGCCTTGGGCGAGAGTGGCATTCCTCACATGAAAGAGGTAAAAGGTTTGTTTTTGGGGTATGCCTCTCCTTCAAACGGCGACGAGGGCATTGGCCCATTCCCGGAAAAAGAGGCTGATGCCAACGACACTATTCCTCATGTAATTGAACGAATTGACACCTGGGCTGAGGCGTGTAAAGGAGTGGAATACAAAGTTTTTATGGGGGGTTTGTCAAACTACGGATTTAGTAAAGGTTTTGGTATAAGACGAGGATTTGTCGAGATGTACCTGTATCACATACCTGATGAACATATTGGCCAAAAGCTGAACGAAAACAATTACCTGGTTGTGGATGAATCAAACCAGGTTATTTCCAACAATCTTTTTCAGGGAGAGGAAAATGAAGAGTACGAAGAAAAGTGGGCAACTGATTGGCGGGATTTCCGATTTGGACGTTCAACGGTTTCCTTTCCCTATCGTTACTTCACAGCCAACCTGAGATTGTTGCAGATGAGATGTAATTATTTGTTGAACAATGAATTTTCACTTCTTCCTGAAATGCTTGCCTGGGTGAGTCTTGAATTGGGAAGAACAAGAGAAGACACACCGGACGCGTGGTGTTTTCTGAGAGAAAGTTATATAAAAAATGACGGTGGACGGCCGGTAAAAAACTTTGAACGTTGGATTTACCAACGCGATGCACCGGGTTATGAAACCACCCCGGTAATTAAAATTGAACATCCCATTCAGATGTGGATGGTGGAGCCTGGGAAATATTATGATTTTGTAGCCAGAAAAGGGAAAAAAATTGGTTTTGATGTGGATGATAAAATATTTCCGGACAAAGAGCAGAAAGTAACGGTGAAAGTTTCATATTACGATGGCGTGAAAGGAAATTTAAAATTGGTGTATCAAAACAGTCAGGGGTTACAAAATCAATCGGTTGGAACTTCCGGAAAAGATGCGGTTAAAACGGCCACTTTTTTCGTGGATGCTGAATTTAATGAAAATGCGTTCCCTCATAATTTTGATTTTGAATTGCATTCGGAGGAAGAAGTGCCTGTGTTTTTTGTGCGTTTGGTAAATCTTAAAAATTATAACAATCAGAAACAATAAATAAGGAATATGAAAAAACGATCACTTCAATTATTTGTATTTTCGCTGCTCTTGCTTGTGTTATTTAAACCATTATTTGCAGTTGAAAAGAAAACCACCTCAAAACCAAATGTCCTTTTTATAGCCATTGAAGATTTTAGTCCCAAGCATTTCGGAAGTTACGGAGGCAAGGCAATAACCCCAAATATTGATGCTTTGGCAGGCGAAGGAGTAATTTTTAAGAATGCATTTTGTGCCGGGCCGGTTTGTAATCCAAGCCGCACATCGCTTTTTACAGGTTTAAGGCCGCCAACTTCAGGTGTGTTTGGCAATTCAGACAATTGGAAAGAAATGGTATTGCCGAAAATACCGGCTACCATGCCCAAACATTTTCAAAACAATGGGTATGAAGCCGTATGGGTTGGGAAAATGTTTCATCATCAAATGGAACATCCGGAAAGCTGGACCAGGGAACTTCATACACCCGTTAAAGGCCGGAAAATGATAAGTTCATATCACCCGGAAGTTATTGAAGTATTGAACGAGCTGGAACATGTGGAAGGCGGAGGATATTTTGAATCTGATTTGCAATGGGGACCGGTAGATTGCGACCCCGGCGAATTTCGTGATGGCCATTATGCCACTATTGTTTCCGATTATTTGGCAGAAGCGCATGAAAAGCCCTTTTTTCTCGCTGTTGGTTTTCATGCCCCTCACGTTAAATTTGCTGCACCCAAACAGTTTTTTGATCTTTATGATGTGAATGAAATCGAACTCCCCAATAATCCTTTAAACGATTTGGATGATATCCCGAAGATAAATGATAAAGCCCTCGTTTTTGATGTGATGGATTCAACAGAGTGGCGCGAAATAAAAAGAGCCCAGTTTGCCTGCATCAGTTATGTTGATTGGTGTATCGGACAAATACTTCAGTCGTTGAAAGACAACAATTTAGATGAAAATACTGCGGTGGTAATTTGGACAGACCATGGATTTCTACTTGGTGAACATTTTCAATTTTCAAAAGGGGGCAATAAGTTATTTGAAGAAACCGCCAACGTCGGGTTTATCTGGAAAGTTCCCGGGTTAACTCCAAAAGGTGCGATCTCAGAAAGTGTAGTGGAATCCATTGACTTATTCCCAACATTATTCGACCTGTGCGATATTTCCATTCCGAAGCATGTGGAAGGAAAAAGTTTTGTTCTCTTATTGAAAGATCCTTCAATGCCCTGGAAAAAAGCCGCGTATACATGGGGGACTCCCAAAAGGGTTTCAATTCAGACGGAGCGATACAGGCTGAATACCGACACAAACTTAAATCCTGAATATTTTGAATTGTAAGATCACAAGTACGATCCGGAAGAACATATTAACCTCAGCTGTAATCCGCAATATGCACCCGTAATTGATTCGCTAATCACATTATTTCAAAACCATAAAAAAGAATACGCATTAAAAGTAGATGAATAAAAATATCATATTATGCATAAACATTATTTTAATTCAGTTATCATACTTATTTCATTGATGCTCGCATTTGGCAGCTCAAACGCACAGTTCACCAATAAAACAACCGCCCCGTTGCTGGGCTGGAACAGCTACGATTGTTACGGCTCGCATATTAACGAACAACTAACTCATGAGAACCTGGATGCGTTTATTGAGAAATTAAAACCTTACGGATACGAATATTTTGTGCTTGACGCAGGTTGGTTCAGGCACTTCGATTTAAAACCGGGAGAAATCTGGCCCACCGATGGCGATAAGCCATATCTCAACATAGATGAATATGGTCGGTTTATGCCTTCCGAGGTTTTATTTCCAAATGGGTTAAAAGATATTATTGAAAAAGCCCACACACACGGCATAAAATTCGGATTGCACATGATGCGCGGAATTCCGCGTGAAGCGGTGGAAAAAGATCTTCCGGTAAAAGGAACGAATTACTCGGCCAAAGATATCGCCAATGTGAACGATACCTGCAACTGGAGTTCACTCATGTATGGTGTTGATATGGATAAGCCCGGCGCACAGGAATATTACAACAGCGTGTTGGAATTACTGGCCGGCTGGGGAGTTGATTTTATTAAATACGACGACATTGTGCACAAGCCACGCGAAATAAATGCCATTGCCGATGCTCTTGAAAAAACCGGCCGCGACATTGTTTTAAGTATTTCGCCCGGAGATGATATTAATCCTGAATACTATTCAACCTACGCAAGGGCTGAAATGATTCGTATTTCCCGCGATATTTGGGACTTGCAGGAAGACATCGATATTTCATTCGAACGCTGGGAACAAATATTACCGTTTGCTGACCACGGATTTTGGCTGGATATGGATATGATTCCTTTTGGCCACATCAGGGTAAACTATCCGCTCACCAAAAACAAGTTGAATTCAGGCCGGGGATACGAACGCACGGATAATTTCAGTTATGCACAGAAAAAGACCTTTATCACCCAACGTGCTATGGCGGCATCACCGCTGTTTATGGGCGGCACATTAACGTCTTCCCCAAAAATTGTTTTCGAACTGATTACCAACGAAGATATGTTGGCTTGCAACCAGAATGGAGTAACCGGAGAACTGGTTAAAAGAGTTAAAACTTATGCCGAGAAAGTGGATGTTTGGAAAACACCCCACAAAACCAATGAAAATGAAGGATGGATTGGTGTTTTCAACCGAAATGCATACATGGAATTAATTAAATTGGATAAAGAACAAATTGGATTGGACAAATCCGTTTCTTATCACCTTTACGATATCTGGGGAAAAAAAATTATTAATGATTCAGACGAAATCATTTTTGAGATTCCCGGGAATGATGTAATATTTATTAATTATAACAAAAAATAACAATGAAACTAAATTTATTTCTCTTAATTATGATTATGGTAGTTGGAGGTTGCGGGCAATCATCCGATGTAAAGGAAAATGAAAAACCAAACATTCTCTTTTGTATTATGGATGATGCGGGGATGCATTTTAGTGCTTACGGTTACGATTGGGTAGAAACACCTGCTTTTGACCGCCTGGCAGAAGAAGGCATTCTCTTTCAGAATGCCTATACACCCAATGCCAAATGCGCACCATCGCGATCGTCTGTTTTAACAGGCCGAAATTCATGGCAGCTCGAAGAAGCGGCAAACCACGTACTGAATTTTCCGGAAAAATTTAAAACCTTTCCCGAAGTGCTGCGCGAGAATGGATACCTGACAGCATCAACGGGTAAAGTCTGGGGGCCAGGTCATCCGGGATACATTGACGGTGAATTAAGAAAATTCATCGATCAGGAATTTGTTGATATTAAAATGCAACCCTGGGCAAAGGGGATGAGCAATGAGGATTACGCGTCGAACTTCGAAACATTTTTAGAAACTGTTGAAGAAGGTCAGCCCTGGTTTTTCTGGTTTGGTGCCCGCGAACCGCATCGCCGGTATGAATATGGCTCCGGAAACCGGGTAAAAAACAAACAAATTTCTGATATTGATTCGGTCCCCGCTTTCTGGCCCGATAATGAAATTGTGCGCAACGATATGCTTGACTATGCCCTCGAAATTGAATACGCCGACTGGCACCTGGGTCGAATGATTAAAGCGCTCGAAGACCGGGGATTGCTGGAAAATACAATCATAATACAAACGTCTGACCACGGAATGCCTTTCCCACGCGGCAAAGCACAGGAATACGAATATTCAAACCACGTTCCCATGGCCGTTATGTGGCCTGAAGGCATTCAAAACCCCGGCCGAACAGTAACCGACATGGTAAGTTTTATTGATTTTGCACCTACTTTTTTGGAATTGGCAGGCATTCCGTTTGAAGAATCAGGAATACACAGTTCGCCCGGAAAAAGTTTAACCGATATTTTATATTCTGAAAAAGAAGGACAAGTAAACCCGGAGCGCGATGTTTTATTAATCGGGAAAGAACGGCACGATTACAGCCGCCCCAAAAACCAGGGATATCCAATCCGGGGTATCGTTTCCAATGATTATCTGTATTTATACAATTATGATATTTCACTTTGGCCTGCCGGAAATCCGGAAATCGGGTACCTCGATATTGACGGTTCGCCCACCAAAACCGAAATTTTACGTCAGTTCAGGTCGGGAGAGAATGATTTCTACTGGAAACTTTCTATGGGCAAACGCGAAACAAATGAAGAACTTTTCAATGTTACCGAAGATGAGGAATGCATGGAAAACCTTGCCAGCGAGCCCGAATATGCAAATCTGAAGCAAATGATGAAAACCAGAATGGAGACGATGCTAAAAGAACAGGAAGACCCGCGCATGTTTGGTAATGGTGATATTTTCAATACCTATGGTTATTCAGAGAAAAGAGGATGGAACTTTTATGAACGTTTTATGGCCGGCGAATTTACGATGAAAGATTTAGGATGGGTTAATCCGGGCGATAAGGAAGAAGAACCTCTCGATTAAAAATGAATGGTTAAACTTTAATTACGGAATACCATGAGTTTTAAAAAACATTTCCTTTATCCAATAAACCTGGCAGCAATTTTATTTTTGCTGTTTTCGTTCAGCGAAAAAACTCCGACTGTTCGTTTGGAACTTCATTCTGAAATGCCACAGGTAATTTATGCAGCAGAAAAAATTAAAACGTTGCAGAAAACAAATGCAATTGTTTTTGATGAAAGTAATGCAGACCTGACAATCCAGACAAGGCTTGATTCGGTAAATCTTGTTAAAGAAGCTTACAGGATAACAGTGAATAACGATATCGTGGAAGTTACAGGTGGCGATGCCGTTGGATTAATGTACGGTTTGCTGGAAGTAAAAAATCAGCTCAAGGCAGGAAAAACTACAATCGAAAGTAAGGAAGAATCGCCCAACCTGTCGTTCAGGGCCATTAAATTCAACCTCCCTTGGGATTCATATCGCCGGAGTCCGGCACTACAGTTACACTACGAAACCTGTCGAGATACCAATTATTGGAAATCATTTTTGGATATGATGGTTGAAAACAGGTTTAACAAACTCACTTTGTGGAATCTGCACCCGTTCAGTTATATGGTAAAAACTGAAAAATATCCCGACGGTTGCAGTGTTAGTGATGAGGATTTGCCGCAGTGGCAAAAATTCTGGCGCACCCTTTTCCGCATGGCCAAAAACCGTGGAATTGAAACTTACCTGGTGAACTGGAATATTTTTGTTTCGCCTGAATTTGCAAAGGCGCACAATGTATGCGACTACTGCCTGGAAGGCAAACACTATGTACCACAGGGAGATACATCGGCAATTACAAAAGATTTTTATCGCGAAAGCATAAAAGCTGTAATTGATACCTATCCCGATTTAACCGGATTGGGAATTACGCTTGGCGAGGGGATGGGCAACATGACTGCGGAAGAACGCCAAAACTGGATTCTCGAAAATTATATCGGGGGTGTTCGCATGGCATCCCGAAAAATTAAATTCATCTACCGTGTTCCTCTCTCGGCGGGAACAAGCAGTGGTGGTGCCACTTCTGTTGAAACCGAACAATTGACCCGCAGTGCGCTGGACACGCTCACCTGCTTTGATGGCCCGATTAATATCGAACTGAAATTCAATTGGTCGCATGCTTTCTCAACACCGACACTGGTTAAAGTGCATGGTGGTAAACTAAACGATGTGTACTGGAATCCAATGCCAACAAGTTATTCCCTTTCGTGGATGATGCGGAACGAAGACTTTTTTATGCTCCGCTGGGGGCAGCCCGACTTTTTTCGCAAGCACATAGCCACCAATGTAAAACCCCATGTCAGCGGATATTATGTTGGTTCGGAAACTTACATTCCGGCAAAAGATTACATCACCTCGCTGCCGGGTTCAAGTTACAAATATGCTTTTGAAAGGCAGTGGATGTTTTATAAAGTGATGGGAAGGTTGATGTACAATCCAAATACACCTGATGAATTTTTTGCAAATGAGTTTGAGCAACGCTTCCCGAAACAAGGTGAAAAACTTTTTGAAGCTCAGACAAAAGTCAGCAAAGTTCCGTTGGTTATTGCCTCGTGGCAAAATGCTACATGGGATTTTTCGTTGTATTCAGAAGGAATGCTTCGTTCTGTTGTGAATGACAATATTAAAGTGCAAAAGCTGATATCGCTCGACGATATGGCCTTAAAAAAACCGATGGAGCCTGCTTATTTAAGTATTGCCGATTTTCTGGCAAACGAAAAAAATATTCCAAACGGAAAATTTTCACCATTGCATCTTGCCGATTCAGTGGAAGCTTTGTGCAATCAGGCGCTAAACGATGTAAAAAGAATAAACCCAGGTAAAAAAGTTGATTTACTGTACGAAGTTTCTGATGTAAAAGCATGGGCCAACCTGGGGTTCTATTTTTCGAATAAGTTGAGAGCGGCTGTTGAATACAAGAGGTATAAAACATCGAATGAAAAAAAAGACCTTGAAAATGCAATTGAATGGTTAACAAAAGCAACTAAAAACTGGCATTCGCTGATAGAAATTACCACTCCGGTTTATCAACCGGTTCCGCTTACCCATTTTTGTGAAAATTCCCCGGGATACGAAGAGGAATTGTTTCACTGGTCGATAGTTGAAAAAGAGGTAAAAACAGAACTGGAATGGTTACAAAGCATAAATAAATGATGACTGATTACAAAAATACCGTTGCATTAATTTCAGGGATACAAAAAGCAGTTTTAATTCTTTTTACAGTTATTGCAGTTGGTGTAACAGCTCAAAATCCCAATGTGCTGCCTGAAAGCGATTACCCCTACTGGCCTGCCTATCAATATCTGGAAATTGAAGATCTGGATACCATTCAGGCGCAAAAGTGGATAAATGAAGACCATGTCATTGAAGGCTGGGATTGGTCGCTGCCCAATTTTGTGGAGCCTTCTCCGCGTTCATTGGTGGGCTTGCAGAGAATAATTGGCTGGAACAAAGATTATATTCCGTTAAACCTTCATTTTAAATCAAACAGCACCGGCATCCTTTGGGTTAAGTGGCGCGATATTGAAACCACTATGGGAAATTTCAATTTTCAACCAATTATCGACAGGATTAACCAGGCAAACAGTGTTGGTTCCGATATTATCCTGCGTATTCTTTGTCATTCAAAATCGCGCGGAACAGATGATAATGCCTTAAACAAAGGCGAAGCTCCACTTTGGCTGGAAGAACTGGGTGTAAACTTCCTGCCTCAGGAACAACCCCAGCATAACCTGAACTTTGATCCGTCACACCCTGAATTTCATAAACATTATCTGATGCTAATTAATGAACTGGCAAAAACCGAAATCCCGAAAATGGTGAAAGCCGCCTATGTTGGCTATGCTTCGCACAGTTTTGGCGACGAAGGAATTGGGCCATACGGAGAAGCGAACAGCGCGGCAAACGACACCGTAATTCACGTGAGGCAGCGCCTGGATGCCTGGCAGAATGCATTTAAGGGAATGGAGTCGAAAATTTTTATGGGCGGTTCGTGCGATTATGGATTTGAAAAGGGATTTGGAGTGCGCCGCGGTTTTGTTGAAATGTACCTTTACAACATACCCAACCGCGACCTGGGGCAATACATCGACAACGACGGCTATTTGTCTGTTGACGAAAACGCCCCAATTATGAAATATAATTGTTTTAACGGTGAAGTGAATGAGGAATACGAAGAAGCCTGGGCAACGGCTGCGAGGAATTTTCGTTTCGGAAATACCACAAATTCTTATCCTTACCGCTACTTTACAAGTACGTTACGGGCGCTGCAAATGCGGTGCACTTACATTCACACAACCGGGCATTTAATGCCACAAATGTTGCCTTTTTTATCGCAGGAATTGGGAAGAACCGTGGAAGATGCCCCCGATGTTTGGGCGTTTCTGAGAACAAGTTATCTCAGGGCATCCAATTACAGCAATAACGATTATCTAAATCGCACCATAACAGCAACCGAAAAAACCGAAGGGATTGAAACGAAAAACTTCGAGCGGTGGCTGCACCAAAGAGATGCACCGGGCTATGAAACAAAACCGGCTGTAAAAATTCAGCATGCTATTAAAATGTGGATGGTACAGAACAACAAATATTACGATTACATCGCACGCGCGGGTAAAAAAATCGGGTTCGATATTGACGACCGCATTTTTCAAAACGGAGAACAGCCCATGGCCATTAAAGTTTCTTTTTACGACGGGGTTAACGGGATTTTAAAGCTTGTTTATAAAAATAACGAGGGTATTCAGTCCGATTCCGTTGTAACAACGGGTCAGGACGCTGTTAGAACAGCCACATTCTTTATCAATGCCCGGATTGATGATGCAGGATTTGATTATGGTTTCGACTTTCTGCTGGAATCGGAAGAAGAGGTTCCGGTATTTTTTGTGCGCGCTATAAAAACGAAAGCTGTTTATACTTCGGTTGAAGAAAATACGGGTTACGATAAGGCAATTAATGTGTACCCAAATCCTTTTTCAACCTGGTTAAAGTTCAACCCTTCAGGTTTTTCTGAAATTAATTTCGAAATTATCGATGTTTTTGGAAGAACAGCAATAAATGGGAACCTGAACCAATCATCTGTAATTTATACAAACAATTGGAAAATAGGAATATATTTTATGAAAGTTGACGGACAAAATAAAACTTTGAAATTGATTAAAAGGTATTAAGTAAAATTTTAAATGATTAACAATTTTAACAATTTTGAAACTTTAAAACAATTCAAAATGAAACTATTATTATCGCTGATTTTATCGACATTGTATCTTTTTACAAATGCCCAGGTGGGTGAACCCCCCGTAAAAGCACCATTTGAAAAACTTGATATTTATTGCGTTAACGACTGGTGGAACCATGCAAAACAAATTAAAAATGATCCAAATAAGATCATTGACGTGGATGTGCCACGCGACGAAGTAATTTGTTTTGGAATTTACACTACCCAAAATAACGTGATGAAAATGACCGCCCAGCTTTTCCCTCTTTATCCCGATGAAACGCGTGAAGTTCGGCTGGAGCTGAAAACAAACGGGGAATGGCAGGAGGTTGCTAAAGAAATAATGAATGATATCGGTTGGTCGGCATTGTTCAGGATTGAAAACTGGGACGACACCAAAGATGTCCCCTACCGTTTACGACATGGGGAAAATGCCGAATTTCAGGGATTAATTCGCAAAAACCCCGTTGGCAAAGAAGAAATTGTAGTTGCTTCTCTCAACTGCAATTCAAACAAAGACCGTGGCTTGCGCGAGCAATACACACGCAACGTAAACCATTTTAATCCGGATATGGTGTTCTTTGCGGGCGACCAAAGTTATGATCATATTGAACACACAGCAGCCTGGTTGCTTTTTGGGCTTCAGTTTCGCGATCTATTCAGGGAACGACCGGCTATAACGATTCCCGACGACCATGACATCGGGCAGGGAAACCTTTGGGGCGAAGGGGGTAAAATTGCTTCTTCGCCGGCTGGCGACGATGGCGGTTATTTCTATCACCACGAATACGTAAAAATGGTTGAACGGTGCCAGACAGCGCATTTGCCTGATCCTTACGATCCAACCCCGCTTGAACAGGGAATTGGAGTTTATTATACCAATTTAACTATTGGCGGAGTGGATTTTGCCATCATCGAAGATCGAAAGTTTAAAAGCGGACCAGCCGGAAAAATTCCGCAACAGGGGCCGCGGCCCGACCATATCCGGAATCTGGAATACGACCCGAATTCTATTGATTTGGAAGGGTTAAAACTGTTAGGCGATCGCCAGCTTACTTTTTTAAAAGCCTGGGGAAAACAATACGATGGCGTTTCGATGAAAGCGGTTCTTTCTCAAACCGGTTTTAGCGGCGCTGCCCACAGACATGGTCAGTTTGAAAACTATTTACATGCTGATTTAGATTGCAACGGCTGGCCACAAACGGGAAGGAAAAAGGCGTTACGGATGATAAAGGATGCAGGTGCAGTGCATCTGGCCGGCGATCAGCATTTAGCAACTTTGGTTCAACATGGAATTGATGAGTTCCGTGACGGTCCGTTTGCATTTGTTGCGCCCGCAATTGTAAATAATTATTACAGAAGATGGTGGCACCCGCTCGACGAACAGCCGGGTAAAAACAAAGACCCTAAAAATCCGCTTCCTTTTACCGGAGATTATGTGGATGGTTTGGGCAATAAAATTACCATGCACGCATACGCCAATATCGAAAGCCAGGATAAACTCCGCGACGGTTTCGGACTAGTCCGGTTCAATAAAAAGGAGAAAAGCGTAACATTTGAAAGTTGGGACCGTTTTACCGATGTAACCAAAAGTGGTGCAAAACAAATGCCCGGCTGGCCGCGTACCATTCGCCAAACCGGTTCGGGCGATAATGTGACCTGGAAACTCGACCCGATTCAATAGCCCGAAAATGAAAAAAAACTGGCTGATTGCACTGTTAATTATTGGCTTACTGTCTGTTTTATACTTTATTGAAATGAGTAAGGTAAAGCCGGAGATGGAAAACAATATGCCAACGCTTGACCACCTGAAAACCGATGAAGCAGCCAAAAGCTGGGCGCCTTTTTATAAAGTAAGGGCAACATTAATTGACGGACAATCAGCCAGTTTTTCCATTCCCAAAGAATTAAGAAACAAAAACGGAAAGGAAATTAAACTTACCGGTGCAGTGGTTTTTAGGGGCAATGGATGTGAAATAATCGACAACAACACTACCCGGGTAAACTATTTCTTTCTGCTGCCTTCTTTGGGTTTGGCGCAGGCATGCGTTTTACAACCCGATGTGGCCATGCGGTGGACGATACGGGTAAACCTCAGAAATGCCTGGATTTTAAACCGATATGAAATGATAGATACTGAAGTAACAGTCTCCGGAATGCTAAACATTGATACCTCAAAACCTTATGAAGCGGCTTTCATAATTGAAAATGCCACCGCAGAATTAAAGCCGGAAAATGATTAACACGCTTTTTAATATTTTGCTTGAATCTGCCCCTTATGTGGTTCTGGGATTTATTATTGCAGGAATAATGAGGTATTGGGTTCCACAGAATATTCTTCAAAAACATTTGGGTGGAAAATCTTCCGGGTCATTATTTAAATCGGTGGGAATTGGCAGCATTCTGCCATTGTGTTCGTGCGGAACAATACCGCTTGGAATTGGATTGTACAGAAGCGGGGCATCTGTTGGAAATATGCTGGCTTTTATGACTTCCACACCAGTTCTTTCGCCTGTTCTGGTGGCTTTGGCGTTATCCATGCTTGGCGTAAAGCTAACGGTTACCTTGGTTGCCGCAGCAATTTTGGGAGCTTTGCTTATGGGATTTACAGGAAACCGAATTCTGAAAAAAGCCAATGCTGCCAATCAGCCTGAAAACTGCAGTAAACAATATGTTCAGAAAAAGCAAAACGAGGAAAACCCAAAAAGCAAATTGTCGCAAACCCTGCGGTGGTCGTTTTTTGAATTGGGTTCCGATGTAAGTGTTGACATTACTATCGGTCTCAGCATTGCAGCCTTGTTGCTAACATTTCTTCCGCTGGAATGGATTTCCACCTGGCTGGGACAACAGGATGTTTATACGCTTATTTATGTCATCATTCTGGGAATTCCGGTTTATGCCTGCAGTATTCCCTCGGTTCCTGTTGTGCAGGGATTGTTATTGCTCGGGGCCACTCCGGGAGCCGCAATTGCCTATATGATTGCAGGCCCGGCAACCAATCTGGGAGAATTGAATGCTATCCGAAAATCGATGGGATTAAATTCGGCCGTTTTTTATGGTTTGTCATTAATAGTAATGGCTCTGGTTGCCGGGCTCATAACGGATCAGTTCGTTTTTCCAGATTACCATTATCATGCATACAGGGTTCAGGGCGAATTGGTTGTCAGCCAGTGCTGTGTGCCGTTAATATTTGGCGAAGGAATAGGGTCATCAGGCATGTCGCCTCAAATTCCGTTATGGCACTGGCCCTTTGGTATCGTTTTATTCGGAATAATCGGTTATGGTATATTTATTAAAACCAGGCACTTTTTTATAAATCCATGTAAAACCTGCACCTGGAAAGGCTAC
The DNA here is from genome assembly GCF_041687215.1 of Mariniphaga sp. NCBI lineage: Bacteria > Pseudomonadati > Bacteroidota > Bacteroidia > Marinilabiliales > Prolixibacteraceae > Mariniphaga > Mariniphaga sp. The sequence continues at coordinate 7,774 of NZ_JAWLCI010000029.1, read as the reverse complement.
GGGAAAGATGGATTTTGTGGTTCCAAATGCCACGTGAGAAGAAAGTATGAATATTTACGCAGATTTCAATAACAGTTAAATCCTATGCTATCAATAGAAAAGATTAAGAAAATGCAAAGAAAAATAAAGTTGCTATAATGCGTGTCCCTGTTGCTTATTGCCTGGAACTTCCAAAGGAAGAAGACGGAGAGGAAACATTAACAAACGGAGTTTTCATTCCTGAAAACATAGAGCTGAAACCGGATTATCGCAGTGATTTTTTGGGCGGAGTTACAGTACTGAAAGGACAAACACTTAACCGGGAAGAAAAAGAAAAGGTTGTAGTAAATAATCCGCAGCTTCCCGAAAAACACACTTCTTCTGACTGGAAAGAAGGTGAACTTTATCTCCCTTATAAACAAATGAAATAACCAATCCTGTTGAAGGTTCTGTGGAGCTGGAACTGATTCCATATTACGCATGAGCAAACCGCGGACTGGCATACATGGATGGATGGATGGATGGATTCCCTTGGCAAAATAACTCTGTACCAGGATTTATAATTCATTACAGCGTTAAAAAATGGTATTTGTCCTTCCTGCCAGGAATTTGTTTACTGTGAAAATATTAGAATTTCAAGGTTAGTTTTTGCTTTTTACTGTGAAAATCTAAAGTTGAACTTTAGAATTTCATGAAACTGAAAGAAAATCCAGCGTGGTATCTCCAATAATATTTCCGATTTTTAGCTCTTTCCTTTATCAATTCTCCCGAAATCCCTAATTTTAGCCTGAAAATCGAACTCAAAAAAAAGCAAAATGAAACACCTGATTTATTCCATACTAACTGTTTTCCTGTTTGGTGCAACAGGCTGTGCATCAAAAGATTTCAAAACAAATACCCTTACCAAAAAAGAAATTAAACAGGGCTGGGAACTGCTGTTCGACGGAAAATCGCTGGAAAACTGGAAAACATTTAACGGTGGAGCAGTTACCGGATGGAAAATTGTGGACGGTGTGTTGCACAATTCCGGCGTGGGTTCCGACCATGGCGGAGACATCATCACAAAAAAAGAGTACCAGAATTTTGAGCTCTATCTGGAGTGGAAAATTGCGCCGAAAAGCAACTCCGGGATATTTTTTCATGTGCAGGAGGGAATTGCAAACGCCATTTACGAAACAGGGCCGGAATACCAACTCATTGACGACAACGGCTGGCCTACCCAACTGAAAGACAGTCAGTACTCCGGCGCCAACTACGACATGCATGCACCCAAAAATGCAAAAGTGGTTCCGCCGGATGAATGGAACAAAACCCGGCTGATTGTGAACGGTCCGCATGTGGAGCACTGGCTGAACGGCAAAAAAGTGGTGGAATACGAGCTCTGGAGCGATGAATGGAATGAACTGAAAGCCAACAGCAAATGGAAAGATATGCCTTATTACGGCGCTGCAAAATCGGGCCACATCGGTCTGCAGGACCACGGCGGACTGACCATGTTCCGGAATATGAAAATCAGGGAGTTGGGAGAAGGAAAGGGTGATTAGGTGGTGAATACGAAGTGATTGGTGGTGATAAAATAGTGATTAGGTGGTGATTTCTTCAACATTAAATCTCTACAATTCACAACAAATCTCCATCAATCTCCACAAATCTCTTGGTTCCCTAATTCCCCGATTCCATTATATTTGCACAAAAATACTCTGACATGGGATTCACTGCTTTTCAGGGAATGAAACCGTTTCCGCAACTGATGTTCTCGGCGTTTGTTATTTTGGTGAGTTTTCTGGCTTTTTTGCTGATTGCCATGGGACTGGCCATTCCGCTTTTTGGCATCAGCTCCATGATGAGCATTCCCACCATCGGCGATTTAGGCGACCCCGAAAACATTCGCATACTGAAATATTTCCAGGTGGTGCAATCCATCGGACTGTTTATTGTGCCGCCGGTTATTCTGGCCTGGCTGTTTCACGGAAAAATTGCTGAATACCTTTATTTGAAACGAAATGCAACTTCTACCTCCATTTTTCTGGTGGCAGTTTTGGTGTTTATCTCCCTTCCACTCATCAATTTTATCGGCGAATGGAACACGCGCATGGAATTCCCTGAATTTCTGGCGGGTTTGGAGCGCTGGATGAAAAATGCCGAGGAAAACGCAGCCGAACTCACCGAAGCTTTTTTAAAGGTGGATGGTACCAGCGGACTGCTGTTCAACTTGTTTATGATTGCCTTTTTACCGGCCATTGGCGAAGAGTTGCTGTTTCGTGGAGTGATTCAGCGTATTTTTACCAGGTGGACCCGCAGCCACCACTGGGGAATCTGGATTTCGGCCATTTTGTTCAGCGCCCTGCACATTCAGTTTTACGGGTTTGTGCCGCGTATGCTGCTGGGTGTTTTGTTCGGGTACCTGCTGGTTTGGAGCGGCTCCATGTGGTTGCCCGTTGTAGCCCACTTTTTTAACAACGGTTTTGCGGTAGTGGCCATGTATCTCATAGATAAAAATGTATTAAATCCTGGGATGGAAGAAATCGGCGCAACATCCGACAGTTATTATGCAGCCATACTCAGTCTGGCTTTGGTTTTCCTGCTGATGTTCCTGATAAAAAGAGAGAACCGGGGAAATGAACTGCAACCTGCTGAAATTTCTTCAGAATAGCCTGTTTTAAAATTACTGCACCAAAACCTTTTGTGTTTCCTGTTTTTCCGGAGTGGTTAGCTGTAAGTAATGCAACCCGCGGGGCATTCCGTTCAGGTTCATTTGAATAAGCTGTTCAGTAACAAGAATATGTTTCATTTTGATTCCCGAAGAATTGAAAACTTCGATTTGATAATCTTTATCTGCTGCAAATTCTTTCAATGCGATGTTTAAAATTCCCTCGCTGTTTGGATTGGGATAAGCAACAAACATTTTTTCACCGGAATCGGGAATTTCGAAGACTGACTGGGTTACACTTTTTTGCCAGGCATAATCGTAAATTTTTGTGGGATAAAGACAGTGAATATTTACCCAACCGTAAATGGTGTCGTTTACCGAGTTTTTTCGGAAGCCGACAATTCCTTCATAAAAAAACTCGCCTTTCTTTGTGTTTGCACTCCAACCGGACGAATATTCATAAGCCAGATAAAATGTACCACTGCCCCAGTTTCCCAAATGATTGATTGAAGAATGGAGCGAATGATTGGTTGCAATATCATTTTCTGTGAAAATAATCTCGGTACTGTCTTCAGTTGTGACAGTCCAGTAATCAAAAATCACAGATGGCCTCCAGTCCGAAAAATTTGTAAAAGTAAGTTCATTTTTCCCGTCATGGTCAAAATCAAACCGTATCGTATCTTCCGCTAAATCAGGCTCAAAATCATGATAGTTTAATCCTTTCCCTTCTGTTTGCCCGGCAAACAAATAATTAGGTGTACCCAAACAAAAAACATTTGAGCCAGATGAAAGAGATGCAACATTTGAATTTATCCCATCAGGTACAGAAAGTATAAATGCCTCGTACAATTGGTCTTGCTGAACCGGATTCCCAAAAATGTCCTTCAATAGTTTATTTTCTGCTAAATAAACAGAATCATCAGCCGATTCAATACCCAAATAATACTCGTATGGAATCTGAATGGCTTTTTGGAGTGTGAAGAATTTTACCGAATCTTTTGGAACAATCAGCAAACGGTACTCCTTCATCATGTCCTCCCGGGTGTTTTTAACAAAAGTGATTTTTAAATCCTCACTTGTACCTTCATCACCAACGTCCTCAGCAGTTGGGTTCGCAACTTCAGGTAAAACTGTGTTTATTTGAAAAGCCGATGAGAGATTATAATCATGCGGAAATATTTGGATGCTGTCTGAAACTGAAAGCACACCAATTCTGTATTCCTTGGTGATATCCATTTCGTCACCATTCACATCCAAAAAATCAGAATTTAGCACAACATGATTTTCCACTTCTTCATTTTTAACAACCTGGTACCTGGATTCAGGTAATTCCATCAGATCTTCAACTGAAAGCTCTTGAGCATCATCAGCTTTAACTGCAAAAACACGGAATTCCTCAACATAAGAATTAAAATAAGGAGAGAAAAAATCGACGGAAATATCGCTCCAGTTTCCATTATTTCGCAAATCAGAAACTTTCATATCCAAAGGTTTGATTGTATTTATTCCTTCACCTGCAAGAATTGGGATTCCCGCTGTTTCCTGAATCGCACCATCATGTACGCGGCAATCAAAAGTAGTTGTTATTCGCAGCCAACCGTATCGGAACGAATCGCCTTTTTTAATTCGGATGCCGATAAAAGCAGAACTTTCATTTTTCCAATTTTCTACATAATTTGTGTTTTCATAAAAATAAAGCGTTTTGGGTTCAGATGACCATTGCCGGTTTGTACCAATGGTATCTCCGAAATTGTTAAACTCAACCAAACTATATACACCAACAGTCTGTGTACCAAATTGTATCTGCAGTTCATCCTGTGGAGAGAAAGTTCCGATGTACGTATACATAATGTAATCTAATCCGTAATAGCTGGAATTTGAATTTTTAATGTCAAAATCTGCAATTCCGTTCCCATCAATATCATTACTCTCACCGGTAAAATATTTAATCTGGGCACTCATTAGTGACGGAATAAAAATCACCAGAAAAAGTAAAATTGGCCGGAATAACATGATTCAAGATTTTGGATTAAAGGTAAAAAATTAAAAATTACTGAACCAAAACTTTTTGTGTTTCCTGTTTTTCCGGAGTGGTTAGCTGCACAAAATACAATCCGCGGGGTAATGCGTTTAGGTTAAACTGAGTAAGCTTTTCAGTAACAAGGATGTGTTTCATTTTTATTCCCGAAGAATTGAAAACATCAATATGGTAATCTTTACCTGCTGCAAATTCTTTCAATGCGATGTTTAAAATTCCATCGTTATTTGGATTGGGGTATGTAACAAATAACGATTTAATTGTATCCGGGAAATTTGGACTTAAGGTTGAATCAGAAAAAGTTAACTCTGATTTTTTTTGATATGCATATTCATCGAATCTGGTACCGTCTCCATAAATATGTATATTCACCCAGCCAAATAAAGTATCATTTTGACTAATTTTTCTGAATCCCAGGATTCCTTTACTAAAGTAATCTGCACTAAAATTTCCTGTTCCGATAATACTTCCATTTTCTGATTTTCCTGAGGTCAACAAAATTTTCCCAGCTCCCCAATCCCGGGATTCAAAAATGGGGTCTCCAATAAGGTTGTTTTGAGCATGATTATTCATTTCAGCATCAATTAAAACTTCTGTACTGTCAATAGTATGAACCCAATACTTAAAATCATAATCGTATTTATACCACCAGGCATCAACGTGTGCGGTCATTTTTAAATCATCTTTTCCATCCCAATCAATGTCCAAGTAACTTGTCTGAATTCTTTTATTACTGTCATTAACAAAAAATTCAATACCCGTGCCCTCAGTTTGGCCAGTATAAAATTGATTCGGCTTTGAGAGATAAAATAAATTTGAGACTGCAGAGATTGCTCCTACTGATGATTGAACACCATCAGGAACAGCATAAACAAATGCCTTGTAAAACGTATTGTTTTCAACCGGATTTCCGTAAATATCTTCAAGCAAAGCTTCTTCAACAATGTATTCAAAGTCTTTATTTGGTTCAATTATGTAGCTATTCTGCGGAGAAACATCTGCTGCCTTTTGTAAATTAAAAGTATCTGCCTCCTGTTCCGGAACAATTATCAGCCTGTAAGATTCGGTAAATTCTTCATTGGTGTTCGAAGAAAATCTTAAAAAAATATCTTTACTGGTACCTGTATTCCCAAAATCAAGCACTAACGGAGCACCTGGTTTCGAAAGTATGGTTCTGACTTTAAATGGTTGAGTAAGATTGTAAGTATGAGAAAATGCAGTAGTGTCATTTGAAATACTTAATACGATAACCCGGTATTCTTCTCCCTGTTTAATTTCCTCGTCGTCCAAATCCTTCAAATCATTATTTAAGGTGATTTCAAAAACCTTTGAACCGGACATAATTTTTTGGTAGTTCGTTTTTGATATCGCTCTTAATTTTTCGACGGTTATTTCATCAGTGTCATTTGCTTTGGAAATAAATAGTCGGTATTCATTTATATACTCTTCTCTATATGGTGGAAAAAACCTTACCATGTAATCACTCCAACTATTATTGTTGTGCTGATGTATTACAGTGTCAACAATTGTTTTGATAGAATTTATTCCTTCACCGGCAAGTACAGGAATATCCGGAGTTAGTTGAATAGCAGCATCCCTCATGCCACCATCATCACCACCTCGAAAACGAATCCATCCGTAGTGATAAGAATTTTCCATTTTAATGCGTACCCCAAAAAAATAATCACTGTTGATTTTATATTGTTCAGGAAAATTAAAATATCCGTGATAGATATAAATACTTTCAGTTGACCAATTAAGATTTTTGGAGATAGTATCACCAAATTCAAAAAAAACAGTTGTTAACAAGGAATTCTCCTGAAAAACTATTTCACCCTCTTTTTGGGGTATAATTTTGGAATAATAATGATACACATGATTATAAGGATCATAAGATAATCCATCTTCAATTATAAAATCTTCAAATCCGTCACCATCCAGGTCGTAATTTGTTTCAGGGAAATGCTTTACCTGGGAAAACCCACTGAAATGAATTGCAATCAGCAGAAAAAATAAAATTGGCCGGAATAACATGATTCAAGATTTTGGACTAAAGGTAACCCTTTCAATTCAAAAAGTAAAAAGACCGGGGTAAAAAAAGGGGCAGAATTTCTTCCCCATTTTCGGTAATAATATTATTTTAATTGAATTCAAACATTAAATCCACCTGCATGCCTTCCACCCTTATTTTTTTCTTTTCGTTGCGACGGAAAACGTAAACCACACCATACTCCTGGGCGCGCTGGCGTTTCATTTTTGGAGGCACATCTCCAACATGCTCTTCAATCTCGGTCCAGAGCTTACTGATAAAATCGTTGGTTTCTTTCCGCACCTGCTGCATTTTTTCGTAACTGCGAAGCGTATTTCTTTTCAACGTGCGCTGAAAAACAGCGACTTCATTAAAATTTTCCACATTCACTTTAACTAATGCGATGGAAGGATTGTAGATGGGACTGCCGCCGTTTTGCATTCTTTTTTGTTCACCCTGAATTATTTTTTTACCCCACTCCAAAACTTCTTCCTCACTGTTCAATGATGGAATTTTATTTCCAAAATCTTCAAGTCCGTAAAACCGGAGAACCTCATTTTTCAACTCCTCCCGTTCAATATTCATAAAAAGCACCTGCATAAAATGAGAAACATAAAGTCTTGCTTTTTCAAAAGCTGCTTTGTAGTCCGCACTTTTTTCGGATTCTGTTTTTAAATCGAATTCGTAATGTTTCAAGTGATTATCAAAGTTCGATTTAACACTCTTCAACTCAAATAGTGTATTTTTTGAATAAGCAAGTTTCCCTGCATCCCTGTCATCGGCAATAAGAAGTGCGGCTTCCAGCGCACGAAGGCGTGCTTTATCTGTGGTAGGTAATCGGCGATACGGCATAATTTACAATTTTAACGTTGTGCGAAGTTATGGAATTCACAATTCTATTTAACGTGTTCGCAGAATAAATTTATGCACAACAGGATGTGAATAAAGTTTGTAATCTGTGTTGCCAGATACAAATCAGACTAATTCTACTTTGACAGATTAAAAATCTTCAATTTTAATGTGTATTTATTTTGTTAAAACCATTGAATAATAGTATATTAGATGCATAAAATAACAA
>NZ_JAWLCI010000028.1:0-60397 GCF_041687215.1 Mariniphaga sp. | reverse complement strand
ATTGCTACGGGATGTTTGTTTTTGTACACCCTGAAAATACTGATAATTCAGCTATTTTTAGGTAACAAACTCCCTTTTTTTATGAATAATTCAGGTTAGATAAGTTTGAGTCAGAACATGCCATATCTTTTCAAAAACGTTTTGTAAAATATAAAAGTAAACTTTTCTTGTTTTTAGAAAAGGATAATGTTCCATGGAACAATAACAATGCTGAATATTCAATTAAACCATTTGCAAAATGGCGTAAAAAAGTAAGTAAATCGTTGACGAAGCAAAATATTGAAAATCATCTGATTTTGCTTTCAATTTTGCAAACATGCAAGTACCAAGGGATTAATTTTTTTGAATTTTTAAAGTCCGGCGAAATGAGTATTTTTGATTATTCAAAAAAATGAAACTATGAGTAATATAAAGCTATTTGAGAGTAAGCAAATTCGTTCTGAATGGAATGAAGCTGAACAAAAATGGTATTTTGCAATTATTGATGTAGTTGAAATTCTTACAGAAAGTAATAATCCTCGACGATATTGGAGTGACCTTAAAAGAAAGCTAAACAAAGAAGGGTTTTCTCAGTTGTACGAAATTATCGTACAACTGAAAATGATATCCTCCGATGGGAAGAAATATATTACTGATTGTGCTGATGCAAAAGGACTTTTACGAATTATTCAATCAATTCCATCTCCTAAAGCAGAACCTTTTAAGCAGTGGTTGGCTCAGGTCGGTTCAGACAGATTAGATGAAATAGAAAATCCTGAATTAGCCACTCAACGTACTCGGGAACTATATAAACTCAAAGGTTATCCTGATGATTGGATAGAAAAACGAATGCGAAGCATTGCAATTAGAGAAGAATTAACAGAGGAATGGAAAAACAGAGGAGTAAAAGAACAAATGGAATATGCAATTCTAACTGCTGAGATTTCAAAGGCTACTTTTGGGTTGACACCTTCTGAATATAAAAAAATCAAAGGTCTAAAAAGTCAAAATTTGCGAGACCACATGACTGACCTTGAATTAATTTTTTCAATGCTTGGAGAGGCATCAACGACAAAGGTTACCAGAGCTAAAAATGCAAAAGGATTTATTGAGAATAAAGTTGCTGCACGAATAGGTGGAAAAATAGCTGGAAACGCTTTGAAAGAATTGGAAAAAGAAAGTGGAGAAAAAGTTATTACTTCAGAGAATTATCTACCAGAAAAAAAGAAATCCAAAGAGTTGAAAAAAGGCAAAAAGAAATAGAATAAAAGCATAATTAAAATATGAGACACTGTTTCACAAAGTGTGTAAGTAAAAATATGACAATCAGAAAGATACAATAACCGCCAGTGCATAGTCGAGTAGGTAAAGGGGAATTTCACCCCTAAACCTCTCTCAGAACCGTACGTGAACCTCTCGATTCATACGGCTCTTATTATGCAGTCAATTTTCAGGTTAATTGATAACCTAAAACCCAGTGATAAAATAAATTTGGATACTGGTTGCACACCCATCTCAACCATTGCACAGCTTTAACTTTGCTTCGTTTGAAACGTTTGTATTTGTTCAGTATCCATTTTATCATCCGATGGTGCAGGTAGTAAAAAACAGGTCGCAAACATCTACGATTGATTTTTCCATAATAATTTAACCAACCCCGTATTTTTGGATTTAACAGTATTGCCAAATCCTGAATAGTACGCTGTGTTTTGTTATGAAAATCCAGTTTCCGCAGTTCCCCGGTGATTCGCACCTTGGATTTTCGGCTCATAATGCAATCGAATTGCAGAAAACTCCCCCCTTTCTTTAACTTCATCCGTATTGGACGAAAGCTAAATCCCAGAAAATCAAATTGTACAGGATAACCTTTTAGGTTTCTTCCCGATTTCTTGCAATAAACAATCTTTGTCTTTTCGGGATGGGCTGTGAGACCACAATCCGTAAGACGTTGCTTTACTGCTGCAAGCACAAGAGTAGATTCCTGATATGTGCGACAGTGCATAATAATATCGTCGGCATATCGTACCATTTTCACTAATGGGTAATGGATTTTCAGCCACTTGTCAAAACAGTAGTGCATAAATAAATTGACCAGTAATGGACTGATGACCCCGCCCTGTGGTGTCCCTTTTCCTGATGTTGGCAATAATGTGCCGTCAGGAAGTTGAACCGGGGCTTCAAGCCATCTGCGGATATAAAGTAATACCCATTTCTCCGGAACATGCTTTTTCAATGCTTTTAATAATAGCCCATGATTTACATTCCCAAAGAAGTCCTTTATGTCCAAATCAATTGCCCAACTGTATTTCCGCACATGTTCCTGTACTTTATTTACCGCTGAGAGTGCACTTTTGTTTGGCCGGTAGCCATACGAGTTTTCTAAGAATTCAACTTCAAGCCTTGGCTCCAGGTACGTTTTAACCACCTGTTGCGCAATCCTGTCGCTTACCGTTGGAATACCCAATGGACGCTTTTTGCCGCCCGGCTTGGGAATCTCCACACGTTTTACTCCGGGTGGAAAATAACTCCCGGAAGTTAATCTGTTCCATATCTTATATAATTCTTTGGAACGGACTTTATCGAAATCTTCCAGTGTTTGCTGGTCAACCCCGGCACTTCCCTTGTTACTCTTCACCTTTTTGTACGCTTCCCATACCATCATCTTTGTTATGGAAATTGACTTTGTTTGTTCATTAAAAATCATCCTTAAAATTTTAAGTTGTCATTAATTCCAAACTGCATAATTGAAGCCCTTTGCTCCACCCCCATTACAGAGGCTTCATCACTACTACGGCTTCATCCGCCACCTCAACAGTCATTGGTAATCGTCTTGCAGGTATTTCCTGCTTGGGTTTTCCCTTTTGCATACTGTTAAGGTTTCCTGCGTTCCGCATTAAAGCCTGAATAGGGTTCATGCCCCCTTTATGACGGTTGCCGTGCAGACAGTAATTAGGTTGTCTCTGCACTCATCCCTGACACCTCGATATTTATCAGGTTTTGACAACGACTTGGCATTTCGTCACTTCATCGGAAGGTTCGCTTTCGCTCATCTCCCCTATTCACACCTGACTGTTTGTACAGCCTTTTCTTCTATCGCTTCATGCGTCTTTGTTTCCTCAAACACATCATAGAAGTGGTTTGGTTGGTACTCCTAAAAATCCCAACCGGAAGGCCTGCTTCCATCTTTATTGCAGTTGCGTTGCTTGCGCAACTCGCAGCACACATCGAGTAGCCCGCCCCACCAGCAAACGCTGGCAGGGGGAGGCTCTCACACCATCCCGATTGCTCGGGGCGGTTCGTTAAGTCGTCAGGAATACCCAGGGGACAATTTTCCGTCCCATTTAACGGGATTAATTTGATTGCAGAGTTCCAGCAAAGGAATATACCCAACTTTGTAGTTCATGTGTAATGTAACACCGGCAGGGTTTTGTCCGGTAGCTGCAGATATACGCTCGTAAGGATTTTTCGTAAAGCAATTTCTGGGGAAGCAGGCTTTTTGTAAATATTTCATACACCCTCTGGTTTTTAGAGCCAAAAGTTTGTATATTTTCAACATAAAATCTAACGCATGAAACCCGAAGATTTAGGATACAATCCCACGCTGGAAAAATTCAGAGAAGAACAGAATCTCAAAGATTTTGAGACAGGAAGAGTTATCGCAGAACACAAAGAAAGGTACATTGTAAAAACCTCAACAGGAGAGTACGAAGCCGAAATTACCGGTAACATACGTTTTACAGCCCAAAGTCGCGAAGATTTTCCTGCAGTTGGCGACTGGGTGGCACTTAATGTTTATGACTCTGAATTTGCCATTATCCACAAACTGTTTCCGCGATATTCGGTGATTAAAAGACAGGGTGCCGGACATACAGGAGAAGTGCAAATTATTGCAACAAATGTTGATGTGGCTTTCTTGGTTCAGGCTGTTGACCGCGATTTCAATCTCAACCGGCTGGAACGCTACCTCACTATATGTCATGCATCGAAAGTAAGCCCGGTAATTCTACTCACAAAAACCGATCTTGCCAACAAACATCGTGTTGCAGAAATACTGGAAAGTATAGAACAGCGGATAAAAAATATTCCGGTAATTGCTGTAAGCAGCGAAACCCAGGATGGGTACAAGGAGTTAAAACAAGTTATAGAAAAAGGAAAAACCTATTGTCTCCTTGGTTCTTCTGGAGTTGGCAAATCAACACTATTGAACAATCTCTCTGGAAAATTTTTAATGAGAACAGATTCAATTAGCCAAAGTACAAATAAAGGAAGACACGTTACAAGTCACAGGGAATTAATTGTTCTTGAAAGTGGTGGTATTCTTGTTGATAATCCGGGAATGAGAGAAGTAGGAATAGCAGATAATTCAAGCGGATTAGAAACAACCTTTGACAAAATTATCCGTCATTCTCAAAATTGTAAATTTAAAGATTGCACCCATAAAAATGAGGTAGGTTGTTCGGTTATTAATGCAGTTGAAAACGGAGAAATTGACAAAAAATCCTATGAAAACTATCTTAAATTGGAGCGAGAAAAAGCACATTATGAATCAACAATTGAAGAGAGACGGAAAAAAGAAAAAGAGTTTGGAAAAGTGTTTAAAAACTACAAAAAAGATATGAAGAAAAACAAGTTCTAAACCCGAAATGGAACACAACAAAATTGAGAAAGACAGATGCACAAACAACACCGAACCGGTATTAAAGGCTCAATGCAAAAAGGTTTTGAGGGTAATTTATGCATTCTACCCTACACCAAGTTTTGAAATGGTGGATAATGTTGCAGCCTGCAAACCGCTTCCGGCCATATTGCCAAACGACAACTACAACCCTAAAAGAGCCGCTGCCGGCCACGTGAAGTTTTAACACGCTTTTGCCGGATAGTGCTAATTTCAAGAATGATAAACTTAAAATACGGGAAATCCACTCTTAAACAATAATGCACAGAGTTGTACTGAAAAGTCCCTGAAAATAAAATGGTTCCGGCTTTTTCTAACAGTTTTTTTTGTAACTTGTGTTATCATTAAATCTGTTTAAAATGGAAAAGGCAAAAAAAACTCCATTACCCCACGATTCAACTTACGAGTGGCAAAACAAACTTTTGCCATGGTTTATTATTGTTCCCACAGTTTTAATTTCAGTATTTATCATTCTTGCAACCCGTCAGGTTACCCAAATAAACAAAAGGATGCAAACCACACAGGATACAACCTTTGTGAACAGTTTAATGGACCGGGGAGATGTTAAACTTTCGGGCGATTTGGAATATTACAAATGGCTTGTTCTTGTTAAAATGGAGCAGGAAAGCTTTTACCGGCGGTACAACCAGGCCGAACTGCTGCTTATGTCGAGGATTTTTACCAAGTATCTTGGTTTTTTTACCGGAATGATTCTGGCTATTGTAGGTTCGGTTTTTATTATTGGCCGTATAAAGGAAGACACAACCGACTTTGAAGGAAGCATCTCAGAAAAAGCCCGGTTTAAACTTATAACTTCCTCTCCCGGAATAATTTTCGGGATAATGGGAACTGCCCTGATGATGACCACGATACTGCATCATCGCGACATTGAGGTGAGAGACAAGGCTTTGTATCTGAAATCTGCCTATGAAATTGTACTTCCGCAGAATTATCCTGCCCAGAAAAAGGACTCCATTCAAATTGATCCTGACGCTTTCCAACAGTTATTTGATGACAATTAAAAACTACAGAGATGGAAGGGCCAATTAATTCACTTAAAAAGAATGTCATAAAGAGTGCACATATCCAGAACCGCTTAAACAGGCTAAAAAATTTTATCTGTGCAAAAGAACTGATTACTATTGTATATCTCCTGCTGTTGGCTATTTGTCAGTCTGTTAACAGCCAGACCCTGCAGGATTATGAGCATTTGAAAAACCTTTATAACCAGAAAAAATTTAGTGAATTATATGAAAAAGCCGTTTCCCTAAGAAAAAAGCAATACGGAAAAAACTGGAAAACAGACTATTTTATTTCAAAGGCTCTATGTGCGGCAAGCGACAATAACCTGGCTATGCGAGCATTCGATTATACATTAACGGTGTATAAAAGAGATTTGAATAACAACCAGTTTGAATTTCTGCTAAGCGAGCGGGACAAATGTTCCGAAACGCAGTCAGTTGGAAGTATTCCTGCACATTATGCCGGTCTGCATATCAGTATTATTGATAATGAAACATCAGGTGTAAGCGGAAAAATGGGATATATTGTAAACTGCAATACCGATCCCAACACCTTTTCGGTCGATTCGTCATTCGATTATCAAAGCCTGAACCAGCGAATTTTCAGTGTGGATGAAATACAAACTGCTGCAAATTATTACCGCAATTTATTGGGAACCGGATATTCCTGTATTCCACGAGGACGTTACCTGTTTATTGTACCGGCAGCAACCGGAGCAAACGATGAAACCTTCAACCGCATTGCCGGTTACCTGGAAAATGCGTACAACTTTTACGCAGAATTTTTCGAACTGCGAAAACCCGAAAATATTATTGCGGTTTACCTGATGAATACCAGGGAAAATCTCCGGAAAATGGCAAAAAAAACACATGGTTTAACCATTCCCGACAGCAACATCGGATATTCGTGTCTGGCCGACCTCAGCCTCCTCGGTACTTCAACCACCGAAAGTATTGGAACCATTGTTCATGAGCTGTTTCATCTGATGATTCGGGCCGACGTGGGCGATATTCCAACTTGGCTTGATGAAGCTGTTGCCTGCTTATATGAAACCTCGCGCTGGACCGGAGGCCTGTTGAAGGGTGAAATCAGCCAGTGGAGAACCGAAATACTGCTTAATCTTGTTGTTCCGCGATTGGATGGCCTTTTTGCGACTAACTTTAACGAGTTTACCTCACACGAGCATGTGCGCAATTATGATCAATTTGCTTTTCACGAAGGCAACAACAATTGCGAAATAGCCCTGAATTACGCCCTGGTGAAACACTTTGCCATATTTTTGCAGGAAACCGGAAAACTAAAACCAACCATAAATGGCTTCAAAGAGCGCAAAAATGTATTGGTGGACACCTTGTACCACGACGAAACAGATGTTGAAGTTTTGGAAAGGGTGTTTAACAAACCCTTTGACGAAATCCAGGCTGAATTTGACTCCTGGTTAAGTTATATGTACCCCCTGAATCCTGATCGGTCTGTTCACTATATTCTGTCACATGTCCGTTACATTGATTATTGCGGGGATGAAGCACTAAGGCAAACAAAGGCAAATTTACTGCAAAAATTAGGTGCTGCAAGTGGTCAGCTAACCGATGAACAAATAAAGGAGATAAACCGGTTTATTATGGAAGCCAGGTATTATTGCACAAAATAATGAATCAATTAAATCAGCATTATTCCTGTAACTTTATCGATCCAGTTTTTAACCCGAATAATTCATGGATAGTTCAGGTTAAAGTAATAATTTCCTGTTTTCGTAAATTTTTGTGATGGCATTTACAATGTCGTCCATGTCATTTTTTGTTCCAAGCAAAATGCTCTGGTAAAACGTAACGGCTTCGCGGGCAAGCTGGTCGTTGCCCGGGAGTTGGTTTTCTTCGCGCCATTGGTTCAATCGTTTTTCTGAAAAAAGTCGCTTATAACCTTTGGAATTCAGCGCATCTTCAATCAGACCGTCATTATTTTGTTGCCCGTAACCGGTTGAACAGGGAATGCCTTCAGCCCGAAGCGCTTCCAAAAATTTTGCCCTTGGCACCTGGTCAAATTCTTCTGAAACAAACCTGAACGGGTACATGTGATAAGCCGACCGGTTGTTTCCTTCCACCAATTTAGCCGGATAAATTCCCGGAATTTCCCTCAGTTTTTTATCGAGGTAGGTGGCATTTTCCAGACGAATATCAGCATCTTTTTGAATGCGTTTCATTTGCGAAAGTAAGGTCAATGCTTGTATTTGCTGCATGCGACGGTTGCTGCCCCGAACAGGGTAATCAGAAGTACGCTTCACTCTGCCAAATGGCCTCCCACAGTTATGAAAAGAATAACAGCGATCCATCAATTCATCGTCGTTTCCCAATACAGCACCGCCCTCGCCGGCAGGTAAATTTTTTGAATTCTGAAAACTGAAACAGCCCAAGTCGCCCAGCGTTCCCAGCTTTTTACCTTTGTATTCGCCCAACCAGGCCTGACAGGCATCTTCCACCACTTTCAGATTTTGCTTTTTAGCTACAGCGTTTACTTTGTCCATATCAACCGGCAGCCCGTAAATATGAACCGGAAGAATCGCAGTGGTCCGATCGGTAATTCGTTCTTCCATTTTTGCCGAATTGATTAAAAAAGTTTCCGGGTTGGTATCCACAAAAACCGGCAGGGCTTTGTTCATAAAAATTACATTGTAGGTGGCAATAAATGTGTAGGGCGAAACCAGCACCTCATCGCCGGCATCAACTCCTAAAACATGCAATGCCACAAGAAGTGCAGTTGTTCCACTGGCGGTTGCCAGGCAGCGTTTGGCTCCCATCAGGCGGGCATATTCCTCTTCAAATTCAGAAACATGCTCTCCCCCGCCCCGCCACCAGCGGCCACTGCGGAGCATATCAAGCACCCCGTCTTCAGCCGATTTGTCCCAAACCGGCCATGGTGGCCAGGGTGCTGTTCTCACCTTTTCGCCACCCAGCAAAGCAAGTTTTGAAGCTTTTGCAAAACTAAACGGAGTTAACGGATGAATGGCCATGGTTCCCAGAACTCCTGCAGAAGCTGTTGATATGGCCTGCCGACGAGAAATATGACGTTGTGCCATGATATTCGTTTTTTGGTTTAGAATATGAAATTCCAACTATTCCGCCAAATTACTGAATCTCGTATAAAAAAAGCTTGTTTTTTCTAAAAAATAATTGAAAAGAAAAAACACCCTAAATAAAATCTGTTCAAATTCAAATTTGATTGAAAATGATTTATTTTTGCCCCTTGAAATCAGATGTTAGGTACATTTATCCATATAAGTTTTGACACCATACCAAAGGTAAGTATTATTGAATTTTTGGCGGTGATTGTGGCTTTGGGCACTGTTTCCATTTTATGGAGGTATAAAAAATCGAAGGAAGTGATGTACCTCATTTATATTGAAATTTTTGCTGCAATCTGGGCATTGGCTTGTGGTTTGGAATTTTTAGCGGATGATTTGGAAACAAAAAAATTCTGGTCGCAACTTTCTTACCTTGGATTTTCATTTCTACCGTTATTCTATTTTTTATTTACCACTGCCTTCAGTCAAAAATACCATATTATTACACCCCGGAATCTGGCGTTACTTTCAGTTATTCCTTTTGTAACTGTTCCACTTGCACTTACCAACGAATATCATAATCTGGTTTGGAAAAATGTATATTTAAATTCAGAATCTAACATGACTATTATTGAACATGGAATCTGGTTCTGGATTTTCTGGTCCTATTCCATAACATTAATTTTTGCCGGATTATACAACCTGTTTCGCTCAATTTATGAATTTACAGCCTATTACCGTTCACAGGTAAGTACTTTACTTATTGCCACGCTTATTCCGCTTGTTGGAAATTTGATGTACATAACAGGCTTGAACCCAATCCCAGGATTTGACTGGACACCCGTCCTTTTCGTTTTCACCGGACTTGTAATAACATTTGGAATTGTTAAGTATCGCATGTTCGATTTAGTCCCTTTTGCCCGAAACAAACTGATTGATACCATGAGCGATGGGGTGATTGTGATCAATTCCGAAGGATTTATTGAAGACTATAATCCTGCTGTTGCCCGTATTTTCAAATTTCAATCAAAATCCATGGTCAGAAAACGTTTTGCTGCGGTGTTTGCCCCTTACGCAAAACTGATTGAGGCCAGCAATGAAAAGAAAGCAAATCTGATTGAAATTGAAACCATTGAAAATGATTTAAAAAATTATTACCAGATCAGAATTACTCCGGTTTATGATCGGAATCAGAAGTTTTCGGGTCAATTGTTGCAAATAAATGAAATAACTTCGCTGAAAGAAACAGAGCAGAAACTAAAGGACGAAATTGAAGAACGTGGCCGGTTAATTGACGACCTTGATTCATTTGCCCACACCGTTGCACACGACTTGCGAAACTCGCTGGGTTCGGTGTATTCATCGAGTGAAATTATTGAAGCCAGTATTGCTGAAGGAAATACTGAAACTATTCACGAATTTGCAGAAATGATTAAAACTGCCTCGCAGAAAGCGATGCAAATCACTCATGAACTTTTAATTCTGGCCACGGTCAGTCATCATGAAATTGAACGAAAACCGCTGGACATGAAGCAGATTTTTAACGGGGCAAAAAAGCAGATTAAAGATTTAATCTTAAATAAGAATGCTCAAATTTCTGTTCCTGAAAAATGGCCTGTTGCAACTGGTTATGCTTCCTGGGTAGAAGAAATTTGGGTGAATTACCTTACCAATGCCATCAAATACGGAGGTTCGCCTCCAAAACTGGAGATTAGGGCTGAAAATAGCGCGAGCGATTCTGTTCGCTTCTGGATTAAGGATAACGGCAACGGAATTGCGCCCGAAAACCAATCTAAACTTTTTCGGAAATACGTCCGTTTAGTTCCCGAAAAAGCGGATGGATACGGTCTTGGGCTTTCTATTGTTAAACGCATAGTAGAAAAGCTCGGAGGTTCGGTTGGAGTTGAAAGTTCTGGTATAAAAGGCGAAGGAGCGCTGTTTTGGTTCGAATTACCCAGGAACTGAACACCTTTTCTAATTATTCACCGAAGTCATATTTCACATGCTCAGGTAAAGGTTCAACTGCCAGTTTCATCCAGGTTCCATTTATTTTTACAACCACCAGGTTGTTGTCCTTATCGTAAAAAATGGTTCCATCCTCGCCTTCTTTTAGCGCTTTAAAATTGACATGCTTTGCGCTTTCTTCAAAATTCTGTTCATCGTCACCTTTTGGTTTTTCCCTTCTCAGATTATCCTCTCCAATCCGGCCAAGTGTCAGCGCGTTAGATAATTTCAGCGAACCATAAAAAATGGCTTTATCCCGACTAAACAAAAATGAATGTTGCCTCACATCGGAACCGATTCGGAACCAGTTGTATGCGTCCGCTGAATGATTGTAAACTGTTCCGTAATAATACAATTCTGCAACGGCCTTTTCCTCCTCTACATGTTTATTAACCAGCATGGTAATCCGCGATTTATCATCTGAGGCATACCCCTCAAAAACATGATATCCCCGACGTTTGAGGTTTTTTTCGTTCGCATTGCCGCGAACCTGAATCATATAAGGCGTGCTCAAAATCCCGTTCACTGTTGTGTACATGGGAGTAATCTGCGGGTCGAACCCAAAATTGTACCCACGGTCATTCCATTTCTCCCATTTTGCATCAACATCAGAAAAAATCTCAGTTCTCCATTTTCCTGAATTTTCGGAACCAGCCAGTAACCGGTAATAATCGTTTCTAACAGAATTCTTTACACGCTGTGCAATAGAAGAAACAGCAATCAATCCTATCAAAAGGGTAATAATTAGCTTTTTCATTGTTTTGTAATTTAATTTCGGTTGAATATTTTTAGATGAAATGACTCAGCAATACGTTAAAACCTTGTGTTCACAATATTTGTAAATTTTGAACCAAATGTATAAGTAATGGCCACAGAAGTAGAGAAATTATAATCGGTGGCCAGTTCGCGTTGCCTGAGCAAAATTTCTTCCAGGGTTGCTTCTCCTTTAGGTAATGAAAGCTGATCGCGAACCACATCGTACTGAGCCTGAAAATTTAATGAAAAACCTTCGAAGAGCCTGACTGATGTTTGTCCAAAAAATTCGATACTACGACGTTTTATATCATGCAAGTATTGGGAACCTTCCAAACCCATTTCAATGCTGCCCCAGGGTTGCTGTATATTTACAACTCCTTCAAATTCATGATTAAACAAATTTTCCTGGTTTTTACCGAAAATGGTTTCTTTGTAATAATCATAATAACCGTAACCTATTTGATAGGTAAAAGTGATCGACTTCCTTGTAGCAACTTCATAGGGGAAAATGGAATATTCAATTCCAGGACTCAAAATGAACTCATGTCTGATATTTCGTCCGTTGTATGTAAGATACGTACCAAACAGGCCGGCTGACCAGTGCTGGCTAATACTTTTTATCGCATAAGAATCCAGTCCGTGGCGGTGCTGACTGCTGATAACCGGTTCGTCGCGCTCAGCGGTTTCTATTTTTACCCGGTCATAGTTGAAATATGGCCTGATTCGCAGTTTCCAGTCCTCGGTAACCCGGTCGGCAAAAACGCCCCACCGGGAATCAAATTCGCTTTGATTCGTTTCCAGTTCCAGTTCCACACTTCCAACATAAATCTGAAAAACCCAGTAATCCCAGGGATCATTATTTTCCTGAAAGTTGTAATGTTCTCCATTGCCATCGTATTCAATTTTAAAACTGGTAGCCATGGGTGTTTGCAAAACAAAAGAGGTAAGTCCCAATTTCAAATATTCAGTCAACCTGATGCGTCTTTCTTCAGATGTAGCGTTATGATCAATATGATACTTTAACGTGTATCCTGTACCTTCAAAATTCTGGCGTCCAATAAATGAAAACTGGTATTCATAGCCTCCGCCCGAAGTTCTTTCATCCGTAACAAAAACATGAATATCAGCCAGTTCAGGGTCGCGAACATAATTTACAAAAGTTAATTCTGTTCTTATGTAATCGAAATCGCACCTCCTGCAATCGAGGTAAACGTAAGGAGCACCAACAGGAAGCGGTAAAGAATCATTCACGGTAGCCTGCCCGGAAAGATCATAAAAAGAACCAGTTAAGAAAAAAACTACAAAAATGAATTTGAGGTATTTTTTCCATTCCTTAATTTGACTGCTTTTTATGACTGATTTTTGGTTCATTTCCGTGTTTTTTCGTAAAAAAGCAAAAGTAACATACCTTGTTTGAAATACAATATTTATGAAATTGCCAAACGGAATTCTTCACATTTTCTTTATTGTTTCATATTGAAACAGATCGGTGTTCCAAACATTTCAGTGGAAAGAATGTTTTAATACAAATGAACAAAATCTGATTGATATGAAACGTCGTCATTTTCTGAAAGCAGGAGCAGCAGCAGCCGGAACACTTTTGTTTGAGGCATTTCCGTACCATGCATTTGCAGGAACAACTAAAAAGTATGCGTCAGACAGAGTAATGCTGGGGAATACCGGCATTGAAGTTTCGCGGCTGGCGATGGGCACCGGAACCAGTGGCTATGGCGGCAGTTCAAACCAGTCGAGAAAACTGGGATTGAAAGGACTTTCGAACCTGCTTCGCACCGGTTATGACAACGGTGTTTTCTTTTGGGAATCGGCTGACCAATATGGAACACATCCCCATTTTAAAGAAGCTTTAAATGGTGTTGACCGTGATAAAGTGGTGCTTTTAACCAAAACCCATGCCCGCACGGCAGATGAAATGAAAGCCGACCTCGACCGTTACAGGAAAGAAATGGGCACCGACCACATTGAAATTGTTCTGTTGCACGCACTTACCGACCCCGACTGGAACAAAAACCGCCGGGGCGCCATGGATTACCTGGAACGGGCACGCGAAGATGGAATAATTAAAGCGCACGGCGTTTCGTGCCATTCGTTGGGAGCTTTGCAAACCGCCGCCAACGAACCGTGGGTGCAGGTTGATTTAGCCCGCATGAATCCTGCCGGTGTGCGCATGGATGCCGAAGTGCCGGTGGTTTTAAAGGTGTTGCAGGACATGAAAGCCAAAGGCAAAGGAATTATTGGGATGAAAATTCTGGGTGCCGGCCATTTCCGTAACAAAGTGGACGAAGCATTGCAGTACGCTTTGGCCCAGGATTATATGGACTGTTTCACCATCGGTTCTGAAAACATCGACGAATTTAAGGATTTAACCAAACGTATCCCCGCTGCCAGTGTCCGAGGGTAATTTTTCATGTTATCCTTGTATTTTATCCGAAAAAAGGGAAAGGTATCCTTGTATTTTGTCAGATTTTTACACGATACAACCTTTCATTTTGTCCGAAGATTGTTATAAAACTCAGATTTTTAGCCCCCAACCTCAACTTTAATTCCGTATGCTCTAAAAACCTGAACAGCGTGTTCGATTTCCTTTTCAGATAACTCTTCCATTCCGTAAGAATCGTAAGCAACTCCCATTTTTTTGTACTTCCCGCGGCCAATGGGATGATACGGCAACAAATTCACAAATGGCTTATTTCCATTTAATCCTGAAATAAAATGTGCGGTTTCTTTTAGGTTGCGCTCATCGGCATTTACATTTTTAATCAGCGGAACACGAATGTTTACCGGATATTTTTTGTCCACCAGAACTTTCAGATTTTCCAGGATGAGTTTGTTTTCAACACCCGTCCATTTTTTGTGCTGAACAGGATCCGTTAGTTTGAGATCGTAAAGAAACAAATCGGTAAACTCTGCAACTCGCAACAACGTTTCTTTCTTGGCAAAACCAGAAGTATCAACTGCCGTATGAATACCGGCCTGTTTACATAAAACCAGCAATTCCATCAAATATTCAGAAAACATGAGCGGTTCGCCCCCCGAAATGGTGACACCCCCACCCGACTGTTCAAAATGCGCTCGTTCCTTTTCAATGATTTTCAGCAATTCATCGGTACTGTAAAACCTGCCCGACATTTCAATGGCTTTGGTTGGGCAGGCGTCTGCACATTTTCCGCACAGATTGCAAAGGTCCCAATCGGTAACAATTCCTTCAAGAGTCAGCGTCAACGCATCATTAGGACAAATTTCAATACAATCACGGGCACCGATACAGCGGCTGGCCGTATAAAATTTTTGCTGCGCCGGCGACTGGCTTTCCGGGTTGTGGCACCACCGGCACGAAAGCGGGCAACCCTTAAAAAAGATGGTTATCCGAATCCCCGGACCGTCGTTAATGGCGTAGCGTTTTATGTCGAAAATGAGTGGTTGATTCATCTACAAGTATTTAGAATTGAGTACAAAGTAGTGAGACTTTTATTTCATTTCGAATCTGAGGTTCGCTTTTCTTTTTCCCTGCAACTTTATATTCATTCTTGTACTCATTTCTTTGTACTCACTACTCTGTACTAATTGTCTAATTTAAAATCCTTCATTCTCCGTTCGTGCAATTATTTCCTCCTGCAAATCTTCGTTCATGTGGTTGAAATAATCGCTGTACCCAGCCATGCGCACCATCAAATCGCGGTATTCTTCCGGATTTTGCTGTGCAGCCCGCAAGGTAGCTGTATCCACAATATTAAACTGAACATGGTGACCACCCAGCGTAAAATAGCTGCGAATGAGGTGCCCCAGTTTTTCTACGTCTTTTTCCCGTTTCAGCAAAGCCGGTACAAAACGAAGGTTCAACAATGTCCCGCCCGATTTGGTCTGGTCGAATTTGGCCAGCGAACGCACCACAGCAGTTGGTCCATGCGTATCGGCTCCATGCGACGGCGAAGTTCCGTCGGAAATGGGTTTTCCGGCCAGCCGCCCGTTTGGCGATGCACCCAAAACCTTCCCAAAATAAACATGGCACGTGGTGGAAAGCATGTTTACATGGTACGTTTCCCCTTTGATGTTCGGTTTTCCGTCGATGGCGGCCAGCAAATCATTGTAAACACGAAGTGCAATTTCATCGGCGTACTCGTCATCGTTCCCGAAAAACGGTGTTCGGTTCAGCACAAATTGTCGCAACCGCTCGTTGCCTTCGAAATTATTATTCAATGCTCCCAGCAGAGTTTCCATTTCAAAATTCTGTTCTTCAAAAATGTGCTTTTTTAAAACAGACAGACTATCGGTTACGGTGCCCAGGCCGGTGCACTGAATGTAGCTGGTATTGTATCGCGGTCCGCCGTTGTAATAATCTTTTCCTTTTGAAATGCAGTCGTCGATTACCACCGAAAGAAAAGGCGCAGGAGCGTATCTGGCAAACATCCGGTCGATGTAATTGCTCACCCTGATTTTCTGATCAACCACAAAATTCAGTTGTTTTAGAAACGCGTCGTAGAGTTCTTGGAAATTCTTAAAATCAGTAGGATTGCCGGTTTCAATGCCGGCTTTTTTCCCGGTGAGCGGGTCAATGCCGTTGTTCAGGGTAATTTCCAGAATTTTGGGCACATTTAGATAACCGGTCAGCAAAAAAGCTTCTTTCCCAAAAGCGCCTACTTCAATGCAGCCGGAACACCCGCCTTCCCGGGCATCCTGTAACGATTTTCCCTGCCGGAGCAACTCTTTCACATACACATCCGGATTAAAAACTGAGGGGAAACCATGCCCGCGGCGAATTACCTTAACGGCCTCATTCAAAAACCTGTTGGGCGTTTTGGCGCTGATGTGAACCGAATTACCGGGCTGCAAAATATGCAGTTCTTCAGCCACTTCAAGTAAAATAAAGGAAACTTCATTCACCGCATTGGAACCATCGGATTTAATGCCGCCAAGGTTGATGTTGGTAAAATCGTTGTACGTGCCGCTTTCGCGGGCCGTAATGCCCACTTTGGGAGGCGCCGGATGATTGTTTACTTTTATCCAAAAGCAGCTAATCAGTTCCTTTGCTTGGTCGCGGGTGAGTTTTCCTTCCGCCACATCGTTTTCGAAAAACGGCTGAAGGTGCTGGTCGAAATGGCCTGGATTCATGGCATCCCAGCCGTTCAACTCGGTAATGGTTCCCAGATGCACAAACCAGTACATCTGAATAGCTTCCCAAAAGTTTCGGGGCGCATGGGCAGGAACATGGCGACAGACCTCTGCAATCTTTTTTAATTCTGCCACACGCTGCGGATTGTTTTCTGTAACAGCCATTTGTTCAGCCAGTTCCGCATGGCGTTCGGCAAAAACAATGGCAGCATCGCACGAAATAGCCATGGCCTGCAATTCTTCCAGTTTATCAGTAGCTTCCGGGTCGTTCAAAAAATCGAGTTTATCGATTTGTTCCTGTATCTCCCGCTTAAAATCGAGCATCCCTTTCCGGTAAATTTTCCCGTCGAGCGCAGTATGCCCTGGCGCCCGTTGTTCCATAAACTCGGTAAAAAGTCCGGCTTCGTATGCCGATTTCCATTCCTGCGGCACATGGCTAAAAATCCGTTCGCGCATGGTGCGGCCTTTCCAGTAGGGAATCACTTCGCGTTCATACGTGTCGATATCTTCCTGAGCAATAAAATAACTCTGCTGCTCCCGGGTGTTCAGCACATGAAAATCTTCCACGCTGTGACAAGTCAATTCAGGAAAAGTTGGAACTGATTTGGGAAACGGACCACGTTCACCCACAATCAGTTCATCGTTGCCAATATAAATGGTTTTTTGTTTGCACAGCTCCATAAAATTGAGCGCACGCATCATGGGCACGGAATATTTTCCTTCGTTTTCCCTGAAAAATTTGGTGGTAATCAAAGCCCGCTCAATGGAAAGCGATTCTTTTGTTTCAACGCTCAACCGTCGCAAAAGGCGGATTCGGTCATTCATGCCGGGATATGAAGAACTTTCATCAGCCGAAATGGCGGATTCGGATTCTTTTTCGATTATTTGGTTTTTTGTGCGCATCGCAAAAAGCTAAAAGTCAGTAATAAAATGAATACGGGAATAAGTTTGGTTTGAGGGGGGATTTTCAGGCATAAAAGATACGACATTCAAACAGGCACCTGTAAGAAACCAGAAGGTTCGAATGATAAGATTTTGCCTTCATTTTGAATTGAATTTGGGATAAAATTATAAAATTGAGCTGATTTATTTCAAATCATCCGGAAAAATAATTTCGTCAACCAACTGCCCGTCGCGCAAGCGCATCCAGGTTTTAAACTGCCGTTTGCCTTTTTCCAGCACCACAATTCGTGAGCCGTGCTGCAAATCGCCGTAGGTGGTTTTTCCACCCGACCAGCGGCCGTATGCCAAACCAATTCCGTGATGGTTCACAATGTAGTCGTTCACATGATCGTGCCCAACGAAAGTTCCCATCACATCTCCCTCAAAAAGCATTGCGGTAAACATGCCGGTGTTTATGTCAGGCGAACACTCATCTTCATTTCGTTGTCCTTTTTTCTTCGCCTCGCTGTCGAAGGCTGTTTTGTATTCCGGCAGCGGAATATGAAAATAAGCCAGTGCAGGAAGTTTTTCGCCACTTTTTTGTGCATTTTTCCGGCTTTGTTTCCGGTACCAGTTCACCTGGTCGTGCGAAAACCAACCATACCCTTTCACACTGTCGAGGGTGCTGTAAGCGTTTGAATCGAGAAACCAAAGCAGTGCACTTTTCTCTTTATTTTCTGCATTCACTTTCACCAGGTAGTCGCCAAAATCAGATTTTGCATCCGGTTTTTTCCCAACATATCCTGGGAATGTTTTCAGCAATTCCCGAATTTGCTGCCGCGATAAATCGTGCTCGTCGTCGTGGTTTCCCAGCGTAAGGGCAAACGGAACACCGGCTTCAACAACCGGCGCCAAAACAGCTTTCCATCCGTCGGCTGACGGACGTCCGGTAACGATATCGCCAGTAAAAACAGCCAAATCGGGTTTTTCTGTTTCCAGGATGTATTTTATCAACTCCAGCGATGGCTCAGACTCAGCCACACCCGGTTTGTAATGAATATCGGTAAACTGGGCAATTTTGAACGTGCCGTCTGCATTAAAATGCAGTTTGTTTTTTGGCTGTGCGCCGGCAGAAAAAATTAAAGACACGAAGAAAACAAAAGTTAAATAGTTTTTGATTGGATTCATTTTGCTGAATTTAAAAGCTCCGAAGATAAAAGAAGAATTTAAAAATTTCTGCAATCCTCCAAATTATATTGAACAGGAAAGCTAATCAAAACAAAAACAGCCATGATTTTCTTTCGAATGAATTATGGCTGTTTCTGGAAGACCGGCAGGAATCTGCTACTTTTGATATACCCTCACATAGTCAATTTGAAAATGATGTGGAAATTTGGAATCATCTATTCCTTTTTTGCCGCCCAGACCGCCACCTATGGCCAGGTTAAGTATCAGATGAAACTGCTGGTCGAACGGCCAGGCCTCAAAACCTTCGCCGTTGTTGGTAAATGTGAAATAATGTTCTCCGTCCACATAACTCTTAATTTCATTTTCATTCCATTCTGTAGTGTAAACATGGAATTTGGTAGTAGCTGTTGGCAAACCAATTTTTTTACCCACCTGTGTGCCAATGGTATGGTTGAAAGCGCCCGTGTGAACAGTTGAAAAAACGGTATCGGGATTAAAACCCACATGTTCCATAATGTCAATTTCGCCGCTTTTTGGCCAGCCGCCGTAATTATTTTCAGTTGGCAACATCCAGATAGCGGGCCATGTGCCACGACCTGAAGGCACTTTTGCACGAACTTCTACTTTACAATATTTCCAATCGCCCTTTCCTTTGGTTGTTAAACGGGCCGAGCTGTATTCTTTGCCAAAAGTGGGCTCTTTAATGGCTGTGATGGTAAGAATTCCATCGCGAATGTACACATTGTCAGGGTCGGCAACCGGATACCATTGTTTTTCATTGTTTCCCCAGCCGTATTCATTTCCGCGGGTGTCGTAGTTCCACTTTGTGGTATCAGGCAAACCGTCGGTATCAAACTCGTCGGACCAAACCAATTGCCAATTATCTTTTTCGGAATTATTATCCGATGAATTCGCATTCCGCTTATTTGTGCAATTAAAAAAACAGATTGTTGAAAATAATATAATCGATAAATATTTCACTTTTATACAATTAGTTTTATAATTTAAACTCGCTATTTAAGAAAGGAATGAGTACAAACCCATTCCTTTCTCGTAAAATTAAAATCAAAATAAATATTTGCTTACTGCAAATACCACGGAACCTGATTGATTCCATCGTAACCACCAAACTGCTCGTCGATGGCTTTTTGGTAGTTTTCCGGATTTTTTGTCAATTCGTCGGTTGGGTACATCCAGCGTTTTGGATATACTGTCGGGTCATCCGGATTCAGGCTGGTTGAAGGATTTAACGGATACTCAGGATAGCCGGTACGAAGAAACTGCGAATAGTTTCCGCCGTTACCCTGGAAGAAATCTATCAACCAACGTTGCAGCCAAATTTGCTTCAATCGTTCTTCTTTAGTGCCGTTTGTGGCGTAAGCTGCCGCCCCGGTAAAATAGTTATTGATATAATCCTGGTCAATTTCCATTCCATGCACCCAACCTGAAGTGTGATTCAGGTTCATGTAATATTCCAGCATGGCTTTTACTCCATTTTCATAATATTCCTGTGCATTTCCTGAAACCCATCCTTCTTCAATGGCTTCAGCAATAATAAAACACTGTTCAGAATAAGTGAAGTAAAGCATCGGATCCCCATCCCTGAATTCAACATAACGTCTGTTCAGCAGCGAATAACTGCCACTTGCATTGTTAAGTGCGAGCTGTTCAGCCGAAATTTCGGTGGGAGCTCCTACATACGCTTCAAAATCAGATTCTTCCAGGCCTTCGTCAGTTTTAACCTGAGCCGGTTCAGCAAAATAGAAAAGCCTACGGTCATTTAATTCTTTGAGTGAATTTACAACCAGTTCTGAAACACCGGTATATTTCCTGCGTTCTTCGCCGTTCCACATGGGGTAGGTTGCATTCGGATTATCCGTATATACCAATTTAAAGTTGTCTTCATTGCTTTCCAACAGGTTTCCTGAATTCACAATGGCTGCAAAATGAGCTTTTTGTTCCTCTGTAACTTTTTTACTCATGGTTTGAATAACTTTCAACTGCATGGCATTGCTCAATTTTCGCCATTTTGAAACGCTGCCACCATACATAATATCACCGTCGAAATTAACACCCTGTGCAAAATAAGATTCTGCCTGTTGTAAATCGCTGAGAATTCCGGCAAATACATCAGCCTGTTTGTCGTACTTTGGCTGCGTAATGCCTTCAGTTGCTTTTCCTGCTTCGGAATATGGAATATCTCCCATATCCAGCGTGTTATTAAAACCAAACCTTGCCTTTAAAAACAGCTCCAAACCTTTGTAAGACGATTCGAACTGGGATCCTTCCGCGTATTCAGACATGAACTTAAGGTCAGTTAATCTTGTAAAAGCACCAAAACTACCATAAGGGTAATAGGAATAGTAATACTGACCAGGATTTGGATTGGTTTCAAGCATGGCAATGTGCTTGTTAAACAGGTTTCCTGAAGTAAAATCAGATGGATTTGGATTCCAAAAACGATAGGTATCTTTTAATGTTTGCGTTGCCAGCATAGCAGGCGTTACCCTGTTCGTTTTATTCGGATCGGTATTTATCTCCTCAAAATTGTCGCAGGATACTGCTATCGCAAAAGTGATTATTGCTGTAATTATATATTTCAGATTTTTCATCGTTATATTTTTTAAAATGTAACTTTAATATTACCACCAAGATATCTCACTGAAGGGTCGGCAAAATCTTCATTGCCACCATCCGGGTCAGAATATTTCCAGTCTTTTGACCAGAATAACACGTTTTGCCCAACAAAGCTAAGGGAAGCGCCTTTAATAAATCCGCCGCCCAAATTGCTCAGGAAGTTATTCGGAACAGAATAAGTTAAAGAGAGTTCGCGTAATTTCAGAAATGTTCTGGCATACACATCATTGGGATTGGCGCTGCCACCCCAGGCACTTGTACTGTGTAAATCCTGTGCAGCTTGTTTATAAGTTGTAGAAATATCATTTGGTGCATATTCGCGGGTATCGCTGGTAATGTTTCCATTTGTATCGTAAGTAACTGAACCGGAAACAACCTTAACTCCTTGACCGGTATAATTCAGACTGCCGGGATTCGATACATCCTGGAACCTTTCTTCAGTTACCGATTCCGGATGCACTCCAGCCTGCCACATGTAACTCTCTGTCCGGGTACTCAATAAACCACCCACTACGCCATCGAGCGAAGCAAACAAACTGAAATTTTTATAACGAAACGTGTTGGAAACACCCCAAATCCAGTCAGGATCCCTAAAACCATAAAGAGAATCGTAACCGCTGCGCATAATCCTACCACTTGAATTGTAAATGTGTTGACCGGCATATTCACCTTCAGGAACACGCAGGTAATCTCTTAAAACAAACGCATCAGTGCGTTGTCCTACTTCAATCCATGGTTTACCAAAGTTTGATGTATAAAGTGAATCCAGTTGAGTATATACCTGTTTGTAGGTTGACCAGTTAAGGTTTACATCCCATTGAAAATCATTGGTTTTAACAGGTGTGCCAGTAAGTGCCACTTCCCAACCACGGTTTGCACGCTCCTCCTCTGTGTTCAGGTAAATTCCGGTATAACCTGAGGCCGAAGTAAGTGGTCCTCTTTTCAGGATGTCGAAAATTTGTTTGGAATAGTAAGTTACATCAACAGTCAGCCGTCTTTTAAACATAATGCTTTGCAACCCAATTTCGGTGGTTGTATATGCATTCGGGCTATACGAGTTTAAATAAAGTGTTTCGGTTGCCGAAGCTCCGTTCTGGTCATTCCAGGTTCCGGGACTTACAGTAAAAACACTGTTAATAGCAAAAGGATCAGGAGCTGTTTTCGCCTGGGTCCATGATCCACGAAACTTTAACAGGTCTAACCAACCAGCGGTGGATTCAGGTAAAAGTTCAGATGCAACAAAGCTACCTGAAATGGATGGATAGAAATAAGACCGGTCTGATTTTGGCACTTCAGGATTAGCCAGCATGGAAACCCAATCATTTCGTCCGGTAAAGTCCACAAAAAACATCTTATTCCACGAAATTGCCATACGCCCGTAGAGAGAATTTACCTGCCGCGAAACAGTACCTTCGGCCACAGAAGCAGGATTTACCGATGCATTTAGCGAAAAATAACCCGGGATAGAAATACCTCCAACGGTTTGCGCATTAATGTTATCATTCCTGTCGTAAAATATGGTTCCACCGGCAAGGTATTCCAAATCGAAGTTATCCAAAAACGTTTTGTCTCCGGTAAATAATACATCACTGTTAATACTAAACCCCTGGGTTTTACCGGTCAGGTAGGCTCCTGTGAGCGTACCGTTCCATGTGTAAGGATTTCCGGGAATACCGGTGTTGCCGGAAGATGTGTATGATCCACGGGAAATTCTCAATTGCCCGCGATCGATAAAAAAGTCGAGTCCGGAACGTACAGTAGCTGTAAGCCAGTCTGCAATTTCATACCCCATATTAATGTCGGCATTAAAAATATCACGCGATGTTTCGTTGGTTCTTTCCCAGCGGTCGAAATAGGGATTGTTTTGATTTTTTCCACTGTATCTTTCGTTTTCAAGGTCATAGCCAAAATGGTTGTTTTGCAACTCACCGGGTTTCAACCAGTAATTGTCTTTATAATCGAGTACGTTAAAATCGGCTGATGACCATATAAGCAATGTGTACATGGGATCGTAAGAAGTATATCCGTTGGAACCCATATTTGGAGATTCTCTTTTGGTGTAAGACATATTCGAGGTTAGAGAAAATTTATCCAAATTAATATCTCCTCCTATTGTGTATGAATATTTGTCCAGCATAGAGTTTGGATACTGCCCTTTATTTTGGGTCCAGTTTAACGACGTTCTCAGTGAAACCTGATTTCCGTTAAAAGCAACACTGGCATTGTTGTTTGTTATGTAACCCGGTTCCAGAAAGTTTTTGAAGTTATCTTGACCAACAGGCAGGTATTCAAAATCCCTGAATTCTTTTGCAATGGGGTCCCATTGTCTTTTAATCGATCCGTCCATAAAAGTTCCCCACGATTGGTCGGAATTAATGTCATACAAATATGCAGTACCGCGTCCATAAACGTTCTGTTTTTCAGGAATAGCCAAAAAACCAGAGTTGAACATGGTATTTGTGGTAAGATCTACCGTTACACCGGTTTCGTTTGTACTTCCGTTTTTGGTTGTTATTAAAATTGCCCCTCTTTCTCCGCGAAAACCATAAAGTGCAGATGCTGTTGCTCCTTTTAAAACAGTCATTGATTCGATGTCCTCCGCAGCAATGTCGTTCAGTTTTTTGTTGGAGTAGGCCACGTTGTCAATCACAATTAACGGATTGGTTTCACCTCGAATGGTAAATGTTGGTTCAACGTTAAAATCGGTTGAATTTTGAACCAAAACCCCGGCCACTTTCCCGGTTAATGAGGTACCAACATCAACGCCGGACACTTTTCTCAGGCTTTCGCCTCCTACTGTCTGAACAGAATAACCCAGCGCCTTTTGTTCCCTTTTAATACCCAAAGCGGTTACAACCACCTCATCAATTCCAATCGTTTCTTCAAGCAGGGTAACATTAACCGTGCTGCTTTCCACCAGAATTTCCTGCGTTTGCATTCCCACAAACGAAAATACGAGCGTAGCATTTTCCGGAACACTGGATACCGAATAGTTCCCCTCTGCATTGGTAACTGTTCCCTGTGTTGTACCTTTTATTACAACGGTTACTCCCGGGAGCGGCAGTCCTGAAGAATCAGTTACTTTTCCCGAAACAGAATTTTGTTGTTGCAAAATGTCTTCCCGACCAGAATTTCCCGTATCGTTAAATTGGTTGGATAATACAATCTGCCTGTCGAAAACGTAATAGCGGATATCTTTCCCTGCAAGAAGAACATCGAGAATTTCGGTGATATTCTTTTCGGCCAGATCAACTTCCACTTTCTGTTCAACATCAATCAGGTCTTTGTTGTAAAGGAAAAAGAATTCCGATTTTTTTTCAATTTCCTTTAAGACCTTCCCGAGCTCAGTATCACTGTATTTCAGGGTTAACTTTGTTGACTGGGAATATGAATCCAGGGCAAAAACCTGTGCCATTCCCAACAAAACCAGAAAAACGGTTAATCGTGCCATCCTTAAAATTTTTAACATGGTGTGACTTCGAATTCCGCAACCACACCAAAACATTAAATTTCTAAACTTTTTCATACATTTACAATCTTTTGTAGAGTTAATAAATAGATTTATTGATCGCTCTGCAAGTTTTGCAGGGAGGTGGTGCGAACATCTTCCTGCTTTGCATTTTTATTGTTTCAGCTTTATTCTCACTCTCTTCTTTTTATAAATTCCATCCGAATCTTCCTGCCTTTTTTCAAAAGTATAGTTCATTGGGGTTGAAACTGAAAGCAACTTTAACACTTCTTCGAGCGGTTCATCCTCAAAAGTGGCTTTAAACCGGTAACTTTTCAGCAATTCATCCTCAATAATTATTTCCACATTATACCATCTTTCCATTCTTTTTACGGCAAGCTCCAGGGGTTCATGGTCAAGCAGAAGCAATCCGTCTTTCCAGGCTGTGAGGCTTTCGGTATCTACATTACTTACATTAAATTTATTTTCGGCAGGATACACCAACAATCTTTCACCGGGTGAAAGCGTTTTGTCAAAAATCTGATTGTTTCCGGTAACATTCACTTTTCCATCTACGAGTGCTACCTGCGAAAAAGAATCATCTTTATAAGCAGTTACATTGAATGTTGTGCCCAACACGTTCACATCGAAATCAGAAGTTTTCACATTGAAAAAAATATCCGAAGCTTTTACTTCAAAATAAGCCTCGCCGGATAGCTGCACCTGGCGTTTTTTTGTAAACTGCGGATTGTATCTCAACAACGAACCGCTGTTTAGCCAGCCGGACGAGCCGTCGGGTAAAGAAAACTGAATGCGCGAACTGTGCGGGGCCTGAATTTCTACCCAGGCTAAATCAGCATCTGACGCGGTTTTTTCATAAAAAAAATACCAGGCTGAAAAAACCAAAACCGGAATTAAAAAAATTGCTGCTGCCTGACGATAAATCCGCCACAGATTTATTTTTTTCGATTCCTTTTTTTCTTCGAGCAAAATATGGTATTCTATCTGCCTGTAAATATGATTCAATGATTTGCCGTCGGGTGAAACTGATTCACTAAGATTATTCCAGTGCACTTTCAAAAAAGACTTTGCTTCGTTAAAACTGTGTATGTTTTCAAACCAGGTTTTAACCATCTGGTAATCGTTCCAGGAGTATTTTCCTTCGGAAAACTTTTCAAGGGTTTTGTATGTGGTGTTCTTCTCCATTTTTTTCAGTTTGAAAAAGAGAAGCGTAAAAAACACTCCCCTTTTCTCTGCTAAACCAATATTAAACTATGCGAAAAAACGAATTGTTTTTTTTATGCTTGTTATATCCTGAAAATTGGAAAATCCCTAGTGGAAAAAAAGAAATTTTTTAAAATACAGGTGAATTCAAATAGGTTCTTAATTGAAAATGAGAATCATAATATTAATAGCTAAAGCTTTTCTCCTCTGTCTCTTTGTTCTGTTCACCGGGCTAAAGCGCCGGTGTAAAAAGCTCTCATTTTTTGCGCCATGCTTTAGTTTGGCGAACAAAATATTGATTTTATTTCAACGGCTTTAGCGTTTAATTCTTTTTTGTAATAAACAAATAAAAAAATACCATTCCACCCAGCCGAAGTTTTTCAAACTCTTCCTTCAGGAACTTCATGGCTTCGGTAATATGATACTCCACCGTTTTAGTTGTAATCCCAAATTCTTCGGCCAGTTCTTTTTGTGATTTTCCATCCAGCTTTTTCCCGATAAAAATTTCTTTTCGTTTTTCCGGCATCCGGTTGATCAATGTATCCAGATGACGCAAATAATCTTCAAAATCATCCTGCTCATCCAACTTTGCGGAATTTTCAGAAAAAGAAGCAATAATATCGTGTTTTAGCTGATTGGCTGCTGCCAGCTTATTAAAATATTTTCGAACCGAATTCAGAGCAATGGTGAACACGTATGATTGAAAGGATTTGCCAGTATCGATATCTTTTCTTTTATCCCAGATTTTGATAAAAACCTCCTGCACAACATCTTCTGCCCCTTCATTCGATTTTAAATAACTTAATGAAAACCTGTACAATGGTTTACTGTACTGCTCGAAAAGCTTCCTGAAACTTTCGTGGTCGCTCTTTTTCAGGCCGTTCAGAAGCCGGGTCTCAGTATTTAATTTTTTTCCAAACAAAAGATTAGTTTTTATCTGACTTTTTGCAAAGTAAATAAAAATAAACGCAATCGGTTGAAATTTTAACTTTTCCAGATGGAGGAAAACAACAAACAATTTTGTCTGGAAATTCAGATGTTCAATCTAAAAAATAAGTGTCATTTCATAAGACTCAAACATTTACCTTCAAGACTATAATCATTTTTCATGCTAAACAATAATTTGAATAAGAGTAATTATTTTTGTGGTTTAAATAGTATTAGAAATTTTAATACAAAGCTTACAGATAATGAACGAACAGGCCATCCATATTACTATCGACAATTTCCATAAACTCTGTCGATACATCGCAGATAATAACCCGGTGCTGACGAAAACGAAAACCCAACTGGGGAAAAAGGATCTTTTTGAAATCAATGGCTTGCTGCATTTCCGCAAGGAAGTTGCCGCGCCAAACTACCAGCAGGAATCCTATCCGGTGATTGATTTATTGTTCCAACTGTGCACCAGTGGAAAATTGTTCAGGAAAACGGCCGATGCGAAAGGCAATATCTTGCTGACCGGCACTCCGGCAAAAGCCGAATTCGACCAATTGAATAACTTTGAGCAGTATGCCTTTCTCTTTGAAACGTTTTGGTGTACCTTCAATTTTCTTGAAATCCTGCGGTTTGGCCAACAGCCCATCGAAGAAATTATAGAAGCTTTTGCACGCTCAACACCGGGAAAGCAGTTAAAAAAAGGCGCATTCTCCGGCCGGCGCGACTACGATCCCCTGTTTTCATACTCATCTTCCCTCATTCACTATTTCAATTATTTTGGTTTGTGCGATTTTATACCGATTACCGACAGCGACAAGAAAATCACCCGCTACGATGATTCAATAGCCGCTGTTATCCCAACTGAATTGGGAGTTAGTTTATCCAAAATCCTTTCGGGGCAGGAAATTGTTCGATGGAACATTCCCTGTTTAAAAGAATTGGGGTTCTATAAAGGGGATGTCCGGGATGATCCGGATTTTGTGCCACTTTATAAAATGATGGCGCCGATTTTCCCCGTGGGTACGATTAAAAATACGGTTTCGATAGCACCAGTTATTAAGAAAGGGTGTTATCTTTTTAAAGTAAGCGTTTCGCCAGGCGTATGGCGCAAAATCCAGCTTTCGCACCTGCACACGTTGTTGGATCTGCACAATGCAATCCAGGATGCTTTTGATTTTGATGACGACCATTTGTATTCGTTTTTCATGGATGCCAAAAGGTATTCGAGGAATTCCTATGAATCACCCTTCAATGAAAACGGACCTTATGTTGACGAAGTGAAAATTGATGAACTGGAACTTTACGAAGGCCAGCGGATTTTATATCTTTTCGATTATGGCGACTCCTGGGAATTCAACATAGTGCTTGAGAATATCGACAGCAGCAGTCCGGTCCCCTTGAATCCAAAAATCGTTGAAAAGAAGGGGAAGGCACCGGAACAATACAGGTATTTCTGATACTTTTTTTATGAAACTTGCTGCCGATCGATTATAATCAAGGGTGCCAAAGCCGATCCCAACGAATCGAAAATCATCCGCGACAAGGCTTACACCTATTTAAAAGCACTGGTTGATGAAATCCGTGAAGCCGGGAAATATGTATTCCGAAACAATAAAAACCGGCTGAAAGGCTATTCCAGCAGTTATTGGAAAAAACAAAACCGGAAAAAGAAAGATGATAACAGTGAAATTGCTGAATAACAGCATCCTGTTACGTTTTGGGGCGCCCTGTTAACTTGCGTGGCGCCCTGTTTGTTTTTACCATTCCCTGCATTGATTTTATGCTTCCCTGCACTGCAGGAATCCAAAAAAGTGCCGCAGGAAGGGTAAAAACGCTGCAGGGATCTGAAAAAGACCGCAGGGAGCGATAAAAGTACTACAGGGCAACAAAAAAGCTTACTGGAGAACAAAAAAATGCAGCAGTCTTTAAAATCTTTCTTTTTTGAAAATTAAACCTGATTTGAACAAGCCGGAAATGACAACAAACAAAAAACAAATCCCAAACCCGCCTGCCGGACGGGCAGGTAATTTCCAAATATCAATCAATTAAATTCCAATTTGTTTAACCTTTTGATGATTTTGCATATTTGAATTTGGAGTTTATTTGTTTTTTGATGGTTAATATTTGAATATTTCGGCATAAAAGACCTAATTATTTTGAATATATCAAACTCCTCCTGCCGAAATTTCCCTTGCAAAGCAGGCAGCACCCACTGCTCCGGCCAGGTCGCCGAAACCGGCCTTTACAATTTCTGTTTTGTTGCCGCCTGTGCGCCATTCATACAAACTCATAAATTCTTCAAGCGGCTCAAACAATTCCTTGCCGGCTTCTGTAATGCCTCCTCCAAGGATGATCATTTCAGGTGAAAGTATATTGGTTAAGGCAGCCAGTCCAATGGCTAATTTCTTTACAGATTTCAGCCAAACCTCCGTAGCAAACAGGTCACCATTCCGGTATGCTTCCAGTAGCTGTTGAGTATCCGAATATTTTCCCAAAGACCGTTTTTTGATGGTACAGTTCCCAATGGCATCTTCCAAACTGCCGGGTATTCCAATAATATCAGGTTCGCCTTCGCTGTCGATAACCATGTGTCCGATGTGGCCCGCTTTATTGAATGCGCCCTGGTAAGGTTTTCCATCAATGAGAATGGCGCCGCCAACACCAGTTCCCAAAGTCAGCATGACGACGTTTTTTTTGTTTTTTGCAGCGCCAAAACGTGATTCAGCCATCATAGCCGAAATGGCATCGTTCAATACAAAAGTTTTACTCTTCAAAAAGTCGGTCCAAATAAAGTTTTCCAGGCCCTGCAACCGGCCGGGCATAAAAGCGATGGCTGAATTGTTGGTATTGGGCAACCCGGGTGCAGAAATTCCAATAACGGAATCTGTAATCCCGTTTTTCACCCGTAATTCCAATACGGCCTCAGCAACACCCATTTTCCAATTCGTATCAAGTTCGTCGTTTGTGGGATGGTAATAGCTGTTTAATATTTTTCCTGTTTCATCAATGGCCGCTGCTTTAATCCTTGAACCACCCAGGTCTATTCCAATTGCATTTTTATTCATCTGTTTATAATTGTTTATTTTTTATGGTAACAGATGGAACTCGCATGAATTTTAATCATACTCGTTTGTGTTAAAAATTATCATGCTCGTTTCATCTTTACGTTGTATTGAATTCTTTTATTGCATCCACCATCGCCACAACATTTTCAACCGGAACATTGGCCTGAATGTTATGAACCGTGTTAAATACAAACCCTCCGTCCTTTGCAAAAATATCGCATAACCGGAGCACTTCTTCCCTTATTTTTTCAGGTGAAGAATAAGGTAAGGTTTTTTGGGTATCGATTCCACCGCCCCAAAAAACGAGGTCTTTTCCGTATGTTTTTTTCAGATGATCAGGGTCCATTCCTTTGGCATTCACCTGCACCGGATTAATAATATCGAAACCTGCCTCAATAAACCGAGACAGAAATGGTTCAACGGCGCCGCAGGAATGTTTGAAAGTTTTCCAGTTTGTGTTGGCATGAACCCAATCGTTAATTTTCCGGTAATAAGGCAACCACAAATCATCGAATTGTTCCGGCGAACAAAAAGTGGAATCCTGTGTACCGAAGTCAGTTCCGCATATATAAACAGCATCAATATTATCGCCAATGACTTTGAATAAACGCCTGAAATTTTCAAGTGCAATTTCGGTCTGCCGGTCAAAAATTGCTTTTATATATTCGGGCCTGATTAAAATACTCATGTACCATTCAGTAATATCGCGAATTCCTTTCGGATTCTTCAGTTTAATTCCGGGAACATGTGCAATGTCGCCCAGAGCAGTGCCTCCAAGTCCGGCAATAACCGCCTTGCCGGTGGCTCTCGCTTTTTGTGTGGTTTTTTCCCAGTATTCCAAATCGCTTTCCGAAACCAAACCATATTCTTCCAGATTATCGTTTGGGTCCAGATTTTCCTCAGTTATGGGTTGCTGACGTATTATGGCATCAAAAAAATAACCTGTTGCCGGCATTCGTCCCGATGGCTGCGCAGAAATATCGCCCCCAGGATATATAAGAAAATCCCCCTTTTCATCTTTGGTTGTATTAAAATCCTCTGGTACCAGCACAATCTGACCCCAGGGAGTTTTGAATTCTTTAAATGGTTCGTGGTTAAAAAAGCCGAAGGAATTTTTTTGGCCTTTTGCCCCCACCACATCAACCTCCAAAACTTCTGCCAGCTCCTGGTCAACCTCGCCCAGCATCTGCAATGGGTCAGTTACACGAACCGGTTTATAATCCAGTCCGTAAAATTTCCGGAGTTTTTCAATGGACAGAACATGAATTCCGGTTACTGGTGTAGAACCAAAATCAACCACCATTCTGTCTGGCTGTTTATGATTTACTGTTAAATCGAACCGTTCTTTCGATGTCATTCTGTTTTAATTTGATTATCAATTCTGCTATTCTTTTCATGCAGGCATTGCAGGCAAATCCCAACTCGTCCGGTAAGTATGTTTTATGTATTCGCCGGCAGCTTCATGGGCGTTAAATTTTGCATACTGAGTGTTGAAATGAGGGTGGCCGTCAATTACCTGGAATTCATCAGAAGTTACAATACGCAATTCATCGGTTGTTGTAATGTTGCTCACCTGCATTTTTTCAGCATCCCACTCCAGCGTTTTATTCAGACTTTGTAACCGGATGGCCAGCACCCCGAGTAAAACCATTTCGTTGAACGGACCAGAATACCCAAAATGTGAAGTCCCTTCAACCCGGTTTTCCGGCGATTCTTTGCAGGCACGAATCCAGTCCTGCTCATGTGGCCCGTCAACATACCCCACTGCGCCGGGAATTCTCCGCAAATACGGAGTTACTTTGGGAACCCGACCCGAAAGAAGCCGTGCGTTAAACCCGCCGCAACCGGTAATCATTTTATCTTTTGTGCCAACGAAAATACAGCCGCCCAAACCATCTTCCATCAGATTTACACCTTCGGGCACCAGGTCGGCGCGCACAGGCAACAAACCTCCGTCGTACCAATATACTTTTACCTCTGGCATATTAACCTTTGGCATCTTTTCTCTCTCCGGAAATGAAAATTCTACGGTTTCTGCCTGTGGTGCAGATTCGGTATTCATCTGCGTTGAACTTCCCCTGACTTTATCGGGGTAACCCAATTTTAACGCCTGGTAAACCGGATCGAGCACGTGGCAGGCCATGTCGCCAAAGGCTCCGGTTCCGAAATCCCACCAGCCCCGCCAGTTCCATGGAGTGTAAATTTCATGGTAGGGACGTTCCGGTGCCGGACCGATAAACAAGTCCCAGTTCAGTGTATCGGGCGAAGTCATTTTTTCGGCAGGACGTTCCAGACCCTGCGGCCAAATCGGGCGGTCGGTCCAGGCATGAACTTCTGTTATCTCTCCAATTTCTCCGTTCCAAATCCATTCACACACCTGCCGCACTCCGTCACCGGAATTTCCCTGATTACCCATTTGTGTGGCTACTTTGTGTTTTGCAGCCAGTCTGGTTAGTAATCTGGATTCATATACCGAATGGGTAAGCGGTTTCTGGCAGTAAACGTGTTTGCCCATGGCCAGTGCATGAGCGGCAATAGTTGCATGGGTATGGTCGGCAGTGGCAACCATCACGGCATCAATGGAATTTCCCATTTCATCAAACATTTTCCGCCAGTCCCAAAACCGTTTTGCGTTGGGAAATTCCTTAAAACATTTTTCGGAGTATTTCCAGTCCACATCGCAAAGGGCCACAATATTTTCAGTATTCATGGCCACCAGGTTCGGATGGCCTTTCCCGCCAATTCCAACGCCAGCAATGTTCAGTTTGTCACTTGGGGCACGATGGCCCAATCCGCTAACAACGTGGCTGGGAACTATTGAAATTCCTGCTGCTGCAACAGAACTTTTTCGGATAAATTCGCGTCTTGATTTGTTCATTTTATATGGTTTTTGAAATTTTAGTCATTGGTTTCACAAGTTATGCTTGTACAAATTAAAAGAAATAAAAGCTGTAAAACAATTACCAGTGTTCACTTTCTTTCAACAACTCTTCAATACAAAAAACCAAACAGCCAGAGCAATATATGGTTAATATACTTTTTTGTAACCGGATACAAAAAATAATAAAATAATTTGTAATCCATTACAAAATACCAATTCCCGGTTATTCATCTTAATTAGGGCACATCGTTTTTGTTTCGTAATTTAGCCTCACTATTTTTTCAATAAAAAATGACGTGTAAAATTACAGCCAACGATATTGTTGTGAAATCCTGGAACCAGTTGGTTGAGGAGGTTTACCACGATGCATGGAAACAACAACTTGGCCGGTATCGCAGCGATTATGCTTTTCGCGGCTTGTCGGATTGCAGCTACCAGTTGAAAAACAGCTTTTTAAGAAATTGCGGGAACCACCCCGAACTGGAATACCATCTTTTACGAAATTTCCGGAAATATGCACGAACCAGCGAACCCCAGCTTACCAACACCCAGTTGCGATCTTTGGTTTTGGCACAACACCACGGACTTACAACACGGCTGCTCGACTGGACCTACTCCCCTTTTGTGGCCATGCACTTTGCTACGGCAAACACAGAAAAATTCGACATTGACGGGGTGATATGGAAAGTGGATTTTGTAAAAGTAAATCAACTGATTCCAAAACCGCTGAATGCGCTGCTCAGCCTCGAAAAATGTAATGCTTTTACTGTAGAGATGCTGGAATCGGAATTCCTGACACTTCAAAAGTTCGATGAAAAAATCGGCCCCGGTCATGTTCTTTTTTTTGAACCGCCGTCGCTCGATGAAAGAATTGTCAACCAGTTTGCCTTTTTTTCCATTACAACCAATGCTACGGCAATCCTCGACGACTGGCTGTTAGAGCATCCAAATCTTTACAGAAGAATCATAATACCGGCTGAGTTGAAATGGGAAGTCCGCGACAAACTCGACCAGGCCAACATCACCGAACGTGTTTTATTCCCTGGGCTCGATGGACTGGCAAGCTGGCTGAAACGCCATTATCAGCCAAAATTTATCGAAGAATAATTTTTAAAATGAAGAACGATCTTATTGGACGGGCTATTGCCGATTATTTTGAACATGGTGAAACGCCCGATATTGAAATTCAAACCAATTATACAGAAGGAGAACTTCTGTCACCCGCATATTTTTTCAGAACAGTGAATGAAATGCCCGAGATTGAAAAAACAGCGCTGAACCTTTGCCGGGGAAAAGTGCTGGATGTTGGTGCAGCCGCAGGTTGCCATGCAATTGTTTTACAGGAAAAAGGCCTGGATGTAACAGCGCTGGAAAAATCGGAACTGGCTGCCAGTGTAATGAAAAAACGAGGGGTAGAAAATGTTATTTGTTCAAACGTTTTTCATTTTCACGAAAAAGGGTTCCAAACCATTCTCCTTTTAATGAACGGCACCGGAATTGGAGGTACCCTCAAAGGATTGAAAAAATTATTGCTCCACCTGAAAAACCTGCTCACCCCAAACGGACAGATTATTATTGACTCGTCTGATATCAGCTACCTGTTTGAAGAAGAAGACGGTTCGGTTTGGGTTGATTTAACCAGGGAGGGCTATTTTGGCGAAATGAATTACGAACTGAAGTATAAAAATGAATTCATGAAGTTTAACTGGCTGTTTACCGATTTTGAAACGCTTACTCAAATTTGTAAAAAAATAGGTTTGAATAGCAAAAAAATAATGGAAGGGAAAAACTTCGATTACCTGGCACAACTAACGATTTCTGAAAAATAGTTTTCCTCTAAATTTTTAGTTGCTTTAAAAACAAAATTTTCAAATAAAAATTAAAAAGTAGTTTTCCCGGTTTTCGAATAAAAATTTAAACCGTTCACCGAAAAAACCAGGGTGTTTACAGATAATTTTTCTCAGTTCATTCTAAAATTCATAAATTGCCAGTGATTTTATAATTCATTTTTCAGAAAACCAGAAAATGTAAAAGCATGAAAACAATTGTCTTTTTTTCATCTATTTTTTTTCTTTTGGGACTAAAGTTGAGTAATATTATTAATCTTCCCGCGAAGGTTGAAGCTGTGGACACAATTATTACCAACAAAATTATCCAGTCAAAACCTGCAAAAGCTCTTCCATTGTTTAAAGATTCGGAAACAGAATTACAGGAAAAGGAAGGAACAGAAAATGAGAAAACCAACAGTCAGCCCAAACCCGAAGAAGTAAACTGAATTCAATTTTGATTTACACTGAAGTTGGAATTCGTTTTAAACCAACCGCTTGTTTGGCATTTGAATAGTATTTTGGTTCCTCATGATACTTTTAACAAAATTTCCTCCCTTCAATTCCATTAATTGCTATTTTTAGAGGCAGAAATAAAAAGCAGCTTCCGGCTAAAAAGAAAAAAGTAATTTTCAAACTTTACGCCCGGCTTTGTTGTTTGTCTTTAAAATAGATGGTTATGGAAGAGAAAAAAATAAATATGCACCGCCGGAATTTTGTCCGTGCACTATCTTTGGGAACAGCTCATTTGTTATTTTCCAATTCGCTTTATGCCGGGCAATCCAGGTATGCAAGTTCCAATCCCATTCAAAAAGTGAAACTGGGAAAATCAGGATTGGAAACCACGCTTCTCGGAATTGGAACCGGTGTTCATGCAGGAAACCGGACATCCTTTTTAACCCGGCAGGACAAAAACAAAAGCATCGATTTGCTCTACCACGCATACGATAAAGGTATCCGGTTTTTCGATTGTGCCGATTCGTATGGTACACATGGGTTGGTGGCAGAAGCCATAAAAAAAATGGA
Source organism: Mariniphaga sp. (assembly GCF_041687215.1). Lineage (NCBI taxonomy): Bacteria > Pseudomonadati > Bacteroidota > Bacteroidia > Marinilabiliales > Prolixibacteraceae > Mariniphaga > Mariniphaga sp. The sequence continues at coordinate 24,659 of NZ_JAWLCI010000028.1, read as the reverse complement.
CCGATCCGATATTGCTCTTTCATCGAAAATATGGGTACGCGGAGGCGGAATTCCTGAACCGGAACGTCCCGATGCCGATATTGTGGTCGATCGGTTTAGAAAAGAACTAAACACCGATTATATTGATTTAGTGCAGATTCATTGTATGGTGGAAGAAAACTGGACAGAAACCCAGAAAAAACAAATGGATATTCTTGAAAATCTTAAGGCAAAAGGAATTATCAGGGCACATGGGGTTTCTGTTCATTCGATCGATGCCATGGAAGATGCCGCCAACAGTCCGTGGGTTGATGTTATTCATGTAAGAATAAACCCATACGGAATTGCCATGGACAAGCCTGAGCCCGAACAAGTAGTGAAAGTCATTAATAAATTGCACAAATCAGGTAAGGGAGTTATTGGAATGAAGCTGGTTGGCAACGGCGAATTACGCGACCAAAGCGAAAAAATTGACCATGCCCTTCGATTTGTTCTGGGCCTTGAATCGGTTGATATGATGATTATTGGTTTCGAAGAAAATGCACAAATTGATAACTACCTGGCTCGCACCGAAACGGCATTAACTGAGCTTCGTGGATAAATAAAATCTTACATCCACAATTCCATCTTTGATTTATTGCGCAGTTTTTGTACTTTTCGGCTGCTAATTTAAAAGTTGCCAAAATGAAGAAAATTGCGTTATTAAACTTTCTGTTTTTGTTCTCCATTTGTGTATTTGCACAAGATCGTATAACCGGCCTAACTTTTGCAACCCGCAGCGAAGTAATTGCACAAAACGGTATGGCGTGCACCAGTCAGCCGCTGGCCACGCAGGTTGCACTCGACATTTTAAAATCGGGTGGAAATGCCATTGATGCTGCCATTGCAGCCAATGCAGCGCTTGGATTGATGGAACCGACCGGCAACGGAATTGGCGGTGATCTTTTCGCTATTGTTTGGGACGCCAAAACCCAAAAACTTTTTGGGTTGAATGCAAGCGGAAGATCACCATACGAACTCACTCTCGATTATTTCAAAGAAAACGGATATGAAAAAATTCCGTCGCACGGTGCCCTTTCGGTTTCAGTACCTGGGTGCGTTGACGGCTGGTTCGAATTGCACAGTAAATTCGGCAAACTTTCCATGGCAGATATTCTGGAGCCGGCAATTAATTATGCACGAAACGGATTTCCGGTTTCCGAACTGATTGCACATTACTGGCAAAGCAATTCAAGAATTTTGCAAAAATACCCCGGTTTCGAAGAAATTTTTATGCCGGGAGGAAAAACACCGGCAAAGGGCGAAATTTTTAAAAATCCATTTCTGGCAAACACTCTCGAAGAAATTGCAAACAAAGGCCGAGACGTTTTCTACAAAGGTGAAATGGCGCAAAAAATGGTAAATTATCTTCGCGAACAGGGCGGCTTTTTTACCCTTAAAGATTTTGAAGATCATACATCAGAATGGGTTGAACCTGTTTCAACGAATTACCGTGGTTACGATGTGTGGGAGCTTCCTCCCAACGGTCAGGGAATTGCCGCTTTGCAGATGCTGAATATTTTGGAAAATTTCGATATTGGCAGCATGGGATTTGGATCTCCGGAATACATGCACCTGTTCATTGAAGCTAAAAAGCTGGCATTTGAAGACCGTGCCAAATTCTATTCTGACCCCGACTTTAATGAACTTCCAACAGAACATCTTGTTTCAAAAAGCTACGGAAAAGAACGGGCAAAATTGATTGATCCAAACCGGGCTGGCCGGAACTATCCCGCTGGTGAACCAGATACCGACAATACCATCTATTTAACTACGGCTGACAGCGAGGGAAATATGGTTTCGCTTATTCAAAGCAATTTCAGGGGCATGGGGTCGGGAATGACGCCCGGAAAACTCGGATTTGTTTTGCAGGATCGTGGTGAATTATTTTCCCTCGAAGAAGGGCACATGAATGTATATGAACCACACAAAAGACCTTTCCATACTATAATTCCTGCTTTTATTACAAAAGAGGGAAAACCATGGATCAGTTTTGGTGTAATGGGAGGCGATATGCAGCCACAGGGGCATGTGCAGATTGTCTGTAACATAGTAGATTTTGGCATGAACCTGCAGGAAGCTGGTGATGCCCCGCGTATTGAACATTCAGGCTCAAGCCAGCCAACCGGCGAAAAAATGACCGATGGCGGTTTAGTTTCCATAGAAACAGGGTTTTCGTACCAAACCATTCGCAGCCTAATGGAAAAAGGCCATAAAATAAGCTATGCCAACGGTCCGTATGGTGGTTACCAGGCCATTATGTGGGATGAGAAGAACAACGTATTTTACGGTGCTTCGGAATCGAGAAAAGACGGGCAGGCAGCAGGTTTTTAACCAAAACCGGAACCTGCTTCTTTTGTTCCCTTATTTGTTCATTTCTCTGTCGTATAAACATTTTATATGATGATTCGTTAGGGAATCAACCTGGTCTTCAGGTAATTCGGAAATATATTTCCAGCGCTCTGTTACCGTCTTATTCCGAATGTCTGTAAATGGACAGTTACCACACGGAGAATTAAGCGGGCAGGCGTTGGCAACTCCAAATAGCCAGATTCTTTTTTCTTCTAAATTCACGCAAATATTTTAATAAAAGAAAGAATTACAAACGTATCCCTTTATGTAATTTATACAAATAACAAAGTTACTGATAGATTTGGAATAAAAACCTGATAAATCAGGTATAAAATTACCAAAAATGAGGTAATAAATGCTTATATTATAAAAACCTGAAAAAAATCAATATAAAATTACATTTCATTTCATTTTTACTATTCCTTAGGAGAAAACCTTAAAACCTGTTTCTTTTGGGGTTCAAGTGATTGAAGATAAGCATAAATAGCTTTTAAATCATAATCGTTTATTTTGGCATACATAGTCCAGGGCATTACCGTATTAAATCCTTCATGAACAACAGGCGGCGTAAAAAGTGAATCGGAGTAAACTTTAAATCTGTTAACAAACATTTCTTCGGTCCAGTTTCCAATACCAGTTTCTTTGTCGGGGGTAATATTTGACGACCTTACAATTCCTGTTGGTAAAACAAACTCAAGACCACCGCTATAGGCTTCATCCAGAAAAAGTTTCCCCTTTTCCATGGGTGTATGGCAATCGATACATGCAGCCAAGGTTATCATATATTTTCCATATTCCACCAGGTTTTCTTTTGGAGGAATTTCACCATGAACACCTTCTTTGGGCATGGTATTTAATAGTAAACTTACCGGAAACTTTGCTTTTGATTTTGGAACAGTTTTCTCGTGCGGTTTCAAAGTGCGAAGATAGGCAATAACAGAATAAATATCTTCCTCAGAAGCCTGTGCATACATGTGGTATGGCATAACCGGAAAAAGCGCCCGACCATCTTTTGTAACTCCTGTTGTAATTGCACGGTAAATTTCTCCGTCAGTCCAGTTTCCCAGGTAATAGGGAGTAAGGTTTTGCGCATAAAAATTCCCCGGCAATCCATTCTCTTCGGTAAACTCATCCAAACTTCCTCCGGAAAAAGGAAAACCGGAAATTGGTGCAGTGAGTTTGGTAAAATCGCGTTGGGTGTGGCAATCAATGCAACCCATAACACTTGTAGCTAAATATTCGCCACGTTTCAGTCTTTCTTGAGTTATTTCGACCTGAATATCAGGAGCCGGTCCTACTGAAGGTAAAACAAACCGTAAATACATAACCAACAAAATAATCACTGTTAATACTAATCCCAAAATAATCCAAAGTATCCGTTTCATTTGATATAATTTTAAAACTGTCATACAATTTATAAAAAAAAGATAAATTAGTATTTATTTCAGGTGATATTTTTTAAACTATAAACAGAAAATTCTGTAAAAAACAATTTGAATTACTTCCTGAACAATATTACTTTGTTTATTATTATAACTTTTCGTAATTTGGAATCTTAACTTTAATGACCATTCAATGAAAAATCTGTATCGGAGATTCGAAAAAAAATTTTCTGCAATAAAAATTCCGTCTCTTTTATTTGGAATTCTTTTTGCCCTCTCGTGTTCCTTTGAACAACCTCAAATAATAACCGTCAACGGCCCCATTTCAAGTGGAAAAATGGGAAAAACACTGCATCATGAACACTTACTGGTAGATTTTATTGGTGCCGACAGCACAGGTTATCATCGCTGGAACAAAGACAGTGTTGTTGCAAAAGTACTTCCTTACCTTCTGGAGATTAAAAAATCAGGATATAATACGCTTGTTGAATGCACCCCGGCTTATCTTGGCCGCGATCCGGAACTTTTAAAAATGCTTTCTGAAAAATCAGGAATCCAGCTCATTACCAATACCGGATATTACAGCGCTGTTGATGCCAAATATCTTCCGCCACATGCATTTTCTGAAACTACTGAAGAATTGGCTCAACGATGGATTGAAGAATCAGAAAGCGGGATTGAAGGATCGGGTGTACATCCGGGTTTTATAAAAATTGCAGTGGAAAGAAAATCGCTGGAGCCCATTAATAAAAAAATTGTGGAGGCCGCCTGCTTAACACACAAAGCTACCGGACTTACCATAATGTCGCACACAGGACCTGCCATAGCGGCATTCGAACAACTTGAATTACTGGAAAAAAACGGAATTCATTCTTCCGCATTTATATGGACTCACGCGCAAAATGAATCAGACTTCAAAAATCATATTGAGGCAGCCCGTAAAGGTGCCTGGGTTGCTTTCGATAATTTTTCTGAAAAACAATTGGACAGGTATATAGAAATTGCACTGAATATGAAAAAGGAAGGGTTACTTCATAAAGTCCTTTTTTCTCACGATGCCGGCTGGTACAGGCCCGGTGAACCAGGTGGAGGAGAATTCCGTGGATTTACTGACATTGAGAAAATTCTTATTCCTGCACTTGGGGATAACGGCCTTAGCCAGCAAGATATCCATCAACTTTTTGTTCTTAATCCGTCAGAAGCATTCCAGGTAAAAAAAAGACTTTTTTAAATCCTGATTTTTATATCATGCAGGAAAATTAATTCCTGCAATTTTTATGTTTTACAATATTTCTTCAAACAAGCACAACCCAATTTTCGTATATTGTAGCGGATAGAAAAAAATATAAAATCAGCTTTTAAAAAATGAGATACAGGTCAAATAACATTTTAGCACTGGTACCTCCCACAAAAGAAGGAGAAAACATCTTAAATCAGGCCTTATTTTTCAGGCAGTGGCTTGGCATGCGCCTTTTTGTTTACCATATTATTGACAAACCTGCATTGTTCAAAAAGTTAATTCGCCCCAAACAAACCCAACTTCAAAAAAATGATGCCTTAAATTCACTTAAAAATTTTGTAAAAAACATTGCCCCACCTGAAGATTTGGAGCATTTAACATACAGAATAAAAGCCGGTTCTCAACTTCCTGTTCTGCTTAAACAATCGAAAAACGGAGGTTACGAATTTTTGATGATTGACAAAAGTAAAAATGAAAAAGGAATGGACACTGATGAATTTGATAAACTCATCAGTCGTTCCAACAGCCCGGTAATGGCACTCAATAATGGTCATCAGATGAGTGAAATAAAAAAAATTGTAATTCCTGTTGATATTTCACAATCTACACAGAAAAAATTGCTGTGGGCTACCTATTTTGCAAAAAAGTTCAGTGCAAAAATTACTATTGTCTCAGCTCTGGGAATTAACATTGAAACAAAACATAGTCTGGCCTGGCGAAATGCTGAAAAGTTAAAGCATATGCTAACACAACGAGGAATTGAATGCGATGTGGAAATTTTAAAATCTACTGGTCATGAAAAACAAAACATGATTTTGGAATACATTGAAAAAGAAAAGCCGGGGATGGTAATAATCAGAACCCACCAGGACTCAAAATTATCCGGATTACAGATTGGGAAATTTGTTTCAGAAATAATCCATGGCTGTTCCATGCCGGTTTTTGCGGTAACACAATTTATGCATCCTATGCCGGTTGATTTTGAATTGTAAAAAAGTCTGTTAAAATCCTTTTTCCTTCATCAGTTTGTCCAGTTCAGTCCATTTTTTTCCTTTACTGAAAATGGCAGCTTTTTCAGGTTCAATATTTTCAACCAAAACCTGGTACATTCCCAACCGTTTTATTCTCTTTTTCAAAATGGCATGTTCTTTATTTTCTTCAGCCACCATGCCGGCATACAATACGTTAAACCAAATTTCAATTTCAAGCATATCATTTTTGTAATGCCGGCTGAGAATGGTAATCAGTTTCAGAATTTCTTCATTAATTTCTGCATTTGTGCGATTGTATATGGTTAAAAAATCAGTGTAAATTAGTGAGGCGCCATAAAATTCACTCAGCTTTTTCAATCGGGAAAAATACTGAACATCTGCAGGAGCAAAGCGTTCCCCATTGGCGCGTGTAACAAATACGCACCAGTCATCAAATTTTCCTCTGTCAAATTCAATAAATCCACCGTGGCTAAACTGGTTAATTTTTTTTGGCATGTCAGTGCTTTTGAATGACGAAATATAGTAAATTAAAATTTTCTGAAAAACGAAAAATTCCTATACCGCTATTTGATGTTTAAACTTTTATTCTGCCGGCCTAAGTATTGTTTTCTTTCTGTTAGAAAAATTCAACATTCAGGTTAACCCTATATGAAATATCCTCTAACTTATTTAGAGGCAACATAATGGGAACGGAACATTTTTCGTATCTTTGAGCTGCATTTGGCAAATCAGTTTAACAAGCTGATTTTCTGACTAAAACAAGTAGAAGTTAAACAATAAAAAACAACTTATCATGTTAATTAGCGACATTAAAGCAAGGGAAATTCTCGACTCACGCGGAAACCCGACTATTGAAGTTGAAGTACTCCTCGAAAGCGGTGCATTTGGCCGTGCTGCGGTTCCTTCCGGTGCCTCAACAGGCGAAAACGAAGCACTTGAACTGCGCGACGGCGACAAAAACCGTTACCTCGGAAAAGGCGTTCTGAAAGCCGTTGACAACGTAAATAACGTAATTGCCAAAGAATTGGTTGGCATGGATGGAACCGACCAGGTAGCCATTGACAACAAGTTACTGGAACTGGACGGCACTAAAACCAAATCGAAACTTGGTGCCAACGCCATGCTTGGTGTTTCGCTGGCATGTGCCAAAGCTGCCGCCGAATTTGCCGGTCTGCCGCTTTATCGTTATATTGGAGGGGCAAACGCAAAAACTTTACCAGTTCCCATGATGAACATCATCAACGGGGGTTCACACTCCGACGCTCCCATTGCTTTTCAGGAATTTATGATTCGCCCCATCGGTGCTACTTCGTTCCGTGAAGGCTTGCGTATGGGCGCTGAAGTTTTCCACAGCCTGAAAAAAGTACTTAAAAGCCGTAATCTGAGCACTGCCGTTGGCGACGAAGGTGGATTCGCTCCTGAGCTGGAAGGCACTGAAGATGCGCTGAACAGCATCATCGAAGCAATTAAAAATGCCGGGTACAAACCTGGCCGTGCAGAAGATGGAGGTGATGTTTCCATTGCACTTGACAGTGCTGCATCAGAATTCTATGCTGATGGTGTTTACAATTATGCCAAATTTGAAGGAGAAAAAGGAGCTAAACGTAATCGCGAAGAACAGGTAGCTTACCTGGCCGAACTGGTGGAAAAATTTCCGATTGACTCCATTGAAGACGGTATGGCAGAAGACGACTGGGATGGTTGGGTAATGCTGACTGAAAAACTGGGTGATAAAATCCAATTGGTTGGCGACGACAATTTTGTTACAAACATTGAATACCTGAAAAAAGGTATCGAAATGGGTGCCTGTAACTCAATTCTTATCAAAGTAAACCAGATTGGTACGCTTACCGAAACGCTGGATGCCATTGAAATGGCTCACCGTGCCGGTTATACTTCAGTTACTTCGCACCGCTCGGGCGAAACCGAAGATTCAACTATTGCTGACATTGCCGTTGCTACCAACAGCGGACAAATAAAAACCGGTTCACTTAGCCGTTCAGACCGTATGGCCAAATACAATCAGTTGCTTCGAATTGAAGAAGAACTGGGCGAAAGCGCCATTTATGGGTATAAAAAAGTTTACAGGAAATAATTTCAATTAAATAGACTAAAGGCCGTCTTTCGAAAGGAAGACGGCCTTTTTTGTTCCACCAGAATTAATATCAGGTTCTTCCTTGCAAACCCGCAATTTCAATATAGTTTTGCAGGTAAATGTTCAACAGAAAATTTTAAGTATTATGATTTCGTCGATTATTGAATTTTTGGTTATGCTCAATCCATTTGCACTTTTTCTTTACCTGGAACCGGTAAGAAAAGACCTCACATTTAAAAACTTTACCAGGGTAATATTAAAAGCATCGCTTATTTCATTTATTATCAGCCTGGTTTTTTTCTTTACCGGTGACCTGATTTTCAGAAAAGTTTTTCATATCGATTTTGAATCATTCCGGATTTTTGGTGGAATCATCATATTTTCATTCGCCTACTTTTTTATTGTCCGCGGACAAAAAGCACTCATCATCATTAAGGAAAACCTCGACGATTTGGCCTCTGAAATAGCATTGCCATTTATGGTGGGAGCAGGTACGATTTCACTGAGCATATTGCTTTCACAAAATCATTCGTTTTTAATTGGTTCAGTATTACTTGTAATCATTTTTGGTATGAATCTTTTGATACTTATTGTATTAACTAAATTCAGAAACTCCATTGAAACCAAAAGGCTGAAAACTGCATTCGATAAAAATATGGAAGTTTTATTGCGTTTAAATGGTTTTTTTATTGGTGCAATTGGAATTAACATGGTGCTCACGGGTATAAACAATATGTTTGTCCTTTAAAAAAGAAGCCCTGCTGATTGAAATATCGGCAGGGCTTCTTGAACCTCAATTTTTTGATTTCTATTCTTCAGAGTGATCCATTTCATCAATTACCCTGATTTTATCTTTCATCAACTCAATTTTCTCCTTGGTTTGCTCAATCTGGCGTTTTACATCCTTAATTAAGGTTTCTGCATTTTTCGATTTGGCAAAAAAGCCGATGTTATTATCCAGCAGCACAAGGTCATTCTCCAGTTGTTTTAGTTTGGTCATATATTTATCGCGTTCCAGTCGCATTTTGTTCTGGCCACGCGACGACTCGGAGAATGATGCCATTTTTGTTCTGAATTTAAGCAGATTACGCTTCGATTCGTCGAGATTTAAATCGTCGAATAATTTATTAATGGCATCCCGAAATCGTTTCTGAATTTCATCTTTCTTCCTGATTGGCACATGCCCTATTTCGGTCCACCGACGCTGGAAATCTTTTAAAATTTTCAGGTTTTTATCTACATCGCCTGTCGATTTAAAGTTTTCAACATCTTTAATCAGTTGTTCTTTTTCTTTCAGATTATCTCCCTGTTCAGAGTCGATACTTGAAAAATGTTCCGATTTTTTGTCGAAGAAATAATCGCAGGCCGCCCTGAAACGTTTCCAGAGAATATCTGAATGTTTACGGGGCACCGGCCCTATTTCCTTCCATTGTTTTTGAATGTTGATGAGATCCTGAGTTGTTTTCCGCCAGTCGTCGCTGTCTTTTAACGCTTCAGCCTGCATACACAAATCAATTTTTAGCTGAAGGTTATTTTGCTGAAGTTCTTTGTTTTTAGCGTAAAACTCGCGCTTATTATCGAAAAATTTATCGCAGCCTTCCCTGAAACGTCTGTAAATTTTATTATTATCCTTTCGCGGTGCAAAACCAATGGTTCGCCACAACCTTTGCAGATTTACCACTTCCTTCGATTTTTCACCCCATTCTTTGTGGGTGGCCAAATCCAGTTCGTTTATCTCCTCCACCTGTTCGCAGAGCGCACGTTTTGCTTCAAGGTTTTTCTTTTGCTCGCCCTTTCGGCTTTCAAAATATTCCTGATGCTTTTTATTTATTTTGGCAGTAGCTGCTTTAAAACGTTCCCAAATATCATCCTTGTTTTCCCGCGGCACAGGACCAATCTCGCGCCAGCGCTCATGCAACTTTTGCAAATTGTTAAAAGCCTTTACCGTATTGGGTTCCAGCAATAATTCCTCGGCCTGTTCACAGAGCCTGATTTTCATTTCCAGGTTCTTCTTCAAATCAAGGTCGCGCAGCTCTTTATTGATTTTGATGTAATCGTAAAAATTTTCAACATGAAAATGGTAGGTATCCCACAAATCCTTCATTTTTGCCTGCGGAACTAATCCAATCTCCCGCCAACGCTGCTGCAAATCCCTGAAATCCTGAAATGTTTTATTAATTGACTCTTCTTTATGAATTAAACCTTTTATTTCCTCAATGATATCGTATTTTACCTGAAGGTTTATCTCCTTTTCCTGTTCCAACTTTTTATTAAACTCGTGCCTGATTTGTCTGTACTGTTTCAGTAAATCTTTGATATCCTGTTCATATGGGTTTTCCTCAGCTTCAAATTCTTCTTCTTCGCCACCCTCCTCAATAAATTGTTTTTTCTGCGCTTCATTCTCCTCTTTTACCGTTTTGTAAAATGCAGCTTTAATGTTTTCAACTTCATCTCTGATATCGTGGTCGCCACTGTTTTCAAGAACATCGCGCAAAGCATTAACCAATTCAATCTGACTAAAAGTAGAATAATCTGGTTTTTCTTTTTTGACAGGTGCAGGTTCCGGCTTTTTCTTTTCTTTTTTCTCTGCTTTTTCTTTATCAGAAACCGGTGCAGCTTCTACTGTTTCTTCTTTTTTGGGCTCGTCCTCAGTGATTTCATTTCCCTGATCCTTTTCAGGTTCACTTTCTTCAGGTTTATTTTCCGGTACAGATTCCCCTTCAGTAGCAATTTCCCCATCATTTGCTGCTCTAACTGATTTAGAATCTACTTCCCTTACAGCTTCATTTTCAGCACTTTCAACTTCCTCATCTTCTGAAACTGCAGCTTCATCTTCCCCCAAAATTTCTGAAGTTTCTGGTTGCTCGTCTGATTCAACCTGCCCGGATTGCTTTTCTGATTCTGAACTTGTCTCAGTATTTTCCTCCTGCTTCCCTGTTTCTCCAGCTTTAGCAGCAATTTCTGCCTGTTTTTCTTCAGTCTCCGGATCCTCTTTTTCTGGTGGAACATAAGTTGAAGTTTCGTCGGTTGTTTCAGCCTGCTTTTCTGTTTCGTCAACAATTGCAGCAGTTTCTTCCTGTGTTTCTTCAGTTACCGGTTCCTCTTTTTCCGGTGGAACATCAGTTGAAATTTCGTTGGTTGTTTCAGCCTGCTTTTCTGTTTCGTCAACAAGTGCAGCAGTTTCTTCCTGTGTTTCTTCAGTTACCAATTCCTCTTTTTCCGGTGAAACATTTGCAGAAACTTTTTCTTCTGTATCAACACTTTCAGTCTTCTTTTCCTGCTCACTAAAAGTAGTTTCCGGTTCAACAGGCTTGTTTTCTTCTACAGATTCCACAGCCTTTTCCTTGTTCTCAATTTGCTCATTCGAAGCAGCAGTTTTGCCAGGTTTTTTCACCTTTGCATCTTTTCTGCTTTTTAACCCTTCCGGGTTTTTCAGATCTTTAGGTTCCATTTACAAAATTTTAAATACCATACATCATGGTGTGCGTAAAATAATCAGACTACGAAAATAGGTAATTACGCCTTAATACTCAAAGATTTTAAAATCAATTTAAAAGACAGGAGTTTGATATTTCAGGTCTGGTAATTCTTTTGCCAGGCGCGGGTTAAAACAGAGATTTACAACTTAATTTCGGAATTTATGTTTAAAAACATCTGTAAAAGTTTAATTTTCAACAAAATCAGTTGAATTGAAATTTTGAGAAATGTCATTTAAGTATTATTTTATCGGCAAATTTAAAATCTGATAAACCATAGATTTAAAAACTTAAAACCGCTTGTTTGATGAAGATATTTTTTTTAAGTAACCAAAACTCGTGCAGAAGCCAGATGGCTGAAGCAATATTGAGAAGCTACGACAAAAATCTGGAAATTTACTCCGCCGGAATAGACCCGGTTGACCATGTAAGTCCGGTAGCCATTCAGGTAATGGCCGAAATTGGAATCAGCCTGAATCCACAGGTTCCCCAGCATTATTCCAAATTCGATGATATAGAGTTCGATTACCTGATTACTGTTGGTGACGGAACAGTTGAACAATTAAAAGTTCCTCCAATCAAATGCAAACGCAAAATGCATCTGGGTTTTCACAATCCTTATAAAAACGCTAAAAACAAGGAAGAAATCAGGCAAAAATGCCGCGAAATCAGGGATGAAATTAAAACCGAAATGGATTATTTTTACCACCGCATTTTAAAAAAGCAGATAGAAAAATCGGTTTAACCTGCAACAATTTTTTCCACTTCATCCGCTTCAACCGGAACACGTTTTCCAATAATTTCACTTCCGGTTTCTGTTACCAGAATGTCGTCTTCGAGCCTGATGCCGCCAAATTGGCGATACTCGTTAACCTTGTCGAAATTTATAAAATCCGCGTTGGTTTTATCGCGTTGCCACTGATCGATTAGTGCCGGAATGAAATAAATTCCCGGTTCGTTGGTCACAACAAAACCTGGTTGCAACCTGCGGCCCAAACGAAGTGCGGCAATTCCAAACTGTTCAGAAGGACGAATTTCATCGTCGTAGCCCACGTAAATCTGGCCGAGGTCTTCCATGTCATGCACATCGAGGCCCATCATGTGTCCAAGTCCGTGTGGAAAAAACAATGCATGAGCACCATTTGCTACTGCTTCCTTAACATCTCCTTTCATAATACCAAGGTCTTTCAATCCCGCTGCAATTACCTCACTTGCTGCCAAATGCACCGATTTGTAGGTAACGCCCGGTTTTGTTAATTCTGTTGCTTTATTATTGGCCGCAAGTACAATTTCATAAATATCACGTTGTTTTTGGGTGAATTTTCCTCCAACCGGCACGGTGCGCGTAAAATCGGATGCATAATGAAGCAACGATTCTGCACCTGCGTCAGTTAACATCAATCGTCCTTCCTTTAAAATTTGCGAATGATCGTGGTTGTGGAGGGTTTCACCATTTTGCGAAAGTATTATCGGGAAGGAAATCATACCACCTCCTGCGGCAGCAATTCCTTCAATGGTTCCGGCAATTTGTTGTTCCCGCACACCTGGTTTGGCGAGCTTCATCGCCGCTACATGCATTTCGTAACCGGTTGCACATGCTTTTTTTATCTCCTCAATTTCTTCGGGCTCTTTAACCGAACGCAAATCAACAACTGCTTTTATCAGTTCAACAGAGGCATATTCGCCAATTCGCAATGCAGAAATACCGAGCAACTGTTCCAGCCAAATTTTGTTTTCTCCCCGGTAGGGAGGCAAAAAATGTATTTTCCTACCCTGTTTAATTGCGTTTGAAAGGAAATCATTCAGTTTTGCAAGAGGAGCCGTTTTGGCAACTCCTACTTTTGTGGCATTTTCCTGAATGGTAACCTGCGGCCCCATCCAGATAATATCATCCAAATCCACATCATTTCCGAAAATATAATCCTCGCCGTTGTCAAAATCAATCACCCCGGCAAGTCCCGGAAAATCGAGCCCGAAAAAATACAGAAACGAACTGTCTTGCCTGTAATGAAATGTGTTGGCTGGGTAGTTCATGGGCGATTCCATATTACCTAAAAAAAGTGCAATTCCGTTGGAAACTTTGTTTTTAAGTTTATTCCTGCGATGGGTATAAATCTCTTTTTCAAACATATTCTTATTTTTATTTTTTTCGATTAGTCCACGAATATATAATTTTTCGCGTGTTTATTTTTAAATTGCAGCACGAATTGTTTAGGTATTCACCATTTATAAAACCGAAATTTAATGCATAAAACAATGAAAAAGATTAGCTTAGCCATTTCTTTATTATTCTTTTTAATTTCCATTCAGGCACAACAAAATCAACAGGAAAATTTTTTAAACCTGAATAAACCCGACCGGCTGGAATGGTTTCGCGACCTGGGATTTGGCATGTTTATTCATTTTAGTTTCGACAGCCAGTTGGGAGTTGTTATCAGCCATTCCATGGCCGGAGCTTCAGAAGATTATCTGAACCGGTTTGTAAATGAGTTGCCCAAAACGTTCAATCCAAAAGAGTTTTCGCCCGATGATATTGCCACACTTGCCAAACTTGCGGGTATGAAATATATCGTTTTCACCACAAAACACCATTCCGGTTTTTGTATGTGGGATACGCAAACCACAGAGTTCAATATAATGAATACGCCTTACGGAAAAGATTTACTGGCTGAATATGTTGATGCTACAAGAAAAGCAGGGCTGGCTGTGGGATTTTACTTTTCGCCCGAAGATTTTAACTTTTTGTATGAAAACGGAATGCAGGTACGACGCCGATTTACTGAACCCATTCCAGAAAAAATTATGGGAAAATATCTGGAGTTGGTTGAACTGCAATGCATGGAACTAATGGCACAGTATGGTGATATTGACATCATATTTTTTGATGGTGGAGAAGGTCCGTTACAGGAAAAATGCAAAGAGGTGGTTTGGGAACTTCAGCCCGAAATTGTAGTTACGCGGGGCGCCATAAAAACTCCGGAACAAATGGTTTTGGGAATTGCGTCCGACGAGCCATGGGAATCGTGCATTACCATGGGTACCCAATGGGCTTACAAACCAACCAATGAAGAATATAAAACCGGTGCCCGGCTTATTGAAATTTTGATTGAAACACGAGCAAAAGGAGGAAATTTACTTTTGAATGTTGGACCAAAACCTAACGGTGAACTACCGGAAGAACAAGATGCCAATCTGCGTGAAATGGCTGCCTGGAATTTTATCAATTACGAGGCGGTTGAAAAAGTAAGCCCGTGGATTTTACCCAACGAAGAAAACATTTGGTTTACCTGGAAACCGGAAGAAAAAACACTTTATGCTTTCCTAACTAAAATCCCTGACTGGACAAGGGGCGCCCGAAAAGAATTTTTGTTAAAATCGGTGCTGACCTCTGAAAAAAGCGAAGTAAGTGTTTTGGGTCAATCTGGAGAATTAGTAGAATACCAACCTGAAACAGATGCCAAAACTTATTTTGAACAGAAAGAAGACGGGCTTCACATTTCATGTGTCAGAGCACAACGCATTTACAATAATAACAAATGGCATAATCCACTTGTACTTAAAATCACCAATGCAGCGCCATCACTCGAACCGCCGGCAGTGGTAACAAACCGGCCGGTAATTTCAGGTTCGGCAAATAATCTGATAACTTTTAATGGCGAAATAATAAATAAAGGTGATGCTGAAAAATTAAAGGCTGGATTTCAGTTTCGTGAATATGCCGGTTTTGTTGAAGAGTTATATTCCGATGAATGGCAGGAATCAGAAACCGTTGAAATTTCAGGTACCGGTAATTTTTCCATCAGTCCGCAATTTAAAAAAGCAGGTAAAGAATACCAGGTAAGAGCATTTGTCGATCATCCGAAACTTAGGATTTACGGCGATATTGTAAGAATCAGATTTTGATTAAAATTTGTCATATCTCCTAAAAAAACTAATTTAGCAACCCTTTACAAAAACCAGTTAAAACCGGAAATGTGAATATTTTAAAAATCAAATTGCACTGGCAAATTCTAATTGCCTTTATTCTTGCTGTACTGTTTGGATACTTCATCCCTGACGGGGTAAAATATGTTTCCTGGATTGGCGACATTTTCCTCAGGGCTTTAAAAATGGTAATTATTCCACTGGTATTCAGCTCAATAATTAGCGGCGTAACCAGCATGGGCGACGGCAAAAACCTGGGACGCCTCGGATTTAAAACCATGACGTATTACCTGGGGACCAGCACCCTGGCCATTTTAACAGGCCTCACCATGGTAAACCTTATTAAACCCGGAGTTGGTGTTGACCTGGGATTTTCGAAATCGGTAGAAGGATTAACAGAAAATACGGGCTCGGTGCGAGATATTTTTTTCAGGTTAATTCCTGAAAACATTATAGATTCCATGGCACAGGGAGATATTTTACCCGTAATATTTTTTGCTATTCTTTTTGGATTTTTTATAACAAAAACAGCAACAAAATACCGGGAAACCCTAACCAATTTTTTCGATTCAGTGTTTGAAGTAATGATGAAAGTTACCCTGTTCATCATAAAATTCACACCACTTGGTATATTCGGAATAGTGGCCACTGAAGTAAAACGCAACTCGGGCGAACTGGCAAGTATAGCCGGAAGCCTTGCCATTTACAGCCTCACTGTTGTGGTCGCCCTTTTAATTCATGCGCTGATTACACTGCCTGTTATTGTAAGGTTTATTGGCAAAGCAAAACCCTATGCCCACCTAAAAAATATGACAGCTCCACTACTTACTGCATTTTCAACATCATCTTCAAGTGCTACGTTGCCTCTTACCATGCAGGCGCTGGAGAATAACAGCGGAGTTTCAAATAAAGTATCAAGTTTTACCCTGCCTCTTGGAGCAACCATTAACATGGACGGAACCGCATTATATGAATGTGTTGCAGCTATGTTCATTGCTCAGGCTTATGGCGTTGAACTGACATTTATCCAGCAAATGCTGGTTGTGGTAACTGCTCTTCTGGCTTCCATTGGTGCTGCCGGAATTCCTATGGCCGGACTGGTAATGATGACTGTTGTTCTAACCGCAGTTGGTCTTCCGCTCGAAGGCATAGGTTTAGTGCTGGCAGTTGACCGGATTCTGGATATGCTGCGTACATCTGTAAACGTGTGGAGCGACAGTTGCGGGGCAGTCACCATAGCAAGGTCTGAAAATGAAGAAACCAGTGTAGCTATTGACTGATTTTTTTACATTTTTTAAGAATTCATATTTGCTGAAATCCCTATTTTTGCGGCAATTTTTATGCAATTCAGAAAAACTAAAAAATATGGAGGTGAAAAATTTTTTACGATTTTCAGTTTTACTTATCATTTTATTTAGCCTTTCAAACTGCAAAAAAAACAAAACCGATGTGCTTTATGATAGAAAGTACGTTAAGGAAATTAAAGCTGCACGAAAGGATGCCGTTTTTTATCTGGCTCAAAACTTTGCCCCAGGTGGCACTTTTGCCATTGCCAAAGAGGGAAAAATCATTTATTCTGAAGGAATTGGACTTGCCTCAGAAGACCTGGAAGTTCCGGTAACCAGAAATACCAAATTCAGGATTGGCCAGGTTTCTGAATTATTTACCAACCTGATTTACCAAAAAATGGTTGAAAACGGAACACTTCACCCCGACTCTGTTGTTCAGCATTATTATCCTGATTTTCCGGAGAAACAATTCAGCCTGCCAGTTCATCATTTGGTTGATCACACTTCAGGAATAAGAGAACCTCAGGGTGAAGAAAGTGACTGGAGAGGATTGAATGTTACCATGCAGGCCGGAATTGAAAATTTCAAAGCCGATTCGCTCGAATTTCCGCCGGGAATGTATCTTGTACCCAACATGTACAATTACAATTTGTTAGGTGTAATTATGGAAAAGGTTACCGAAAAGAAATTTCCTGTCCTGTTAAAAGATTATATTACCGACACTTTAAATCTTGAAAATACCCTGATTGACAATCCGTTCGCTTACATAAAAGGACGGTCTGATTTTTATGACCATAATTTTATTGCACAGGTTGTTCATGCCACCACCCGCGATATGCGTTTCAGAGCGCCTTCAGAAGGATTGCTTTCCAATGCTGAAGACCTTGTAAAGTTTGGCAATGCTCTGCTATATTCCGATTTTTTTTCGGAAGAAATTAAAGCACGGCTTTTTGAGTCGGTGCTGCTCTTTAATGACATTCCATCCAACATGGCTAACGGATGGATATTGATGGAAGATCGTGAAGGAAGAAAAATTTATGGAAGAAGCGGCACTGTTACCGGCGGGGGCGCTGCCTTGCTGGTTTATCCTGAAGAAAAGCTTGTAGTTGCTTGCGCAATAAACCTGGGGTCTTTTTCAAACGATTATCCGATTTTTAACATGGCCCGGCATTTTTTGCCACAAGCTGAAGAACAACCCAAAGATGAAAAGGCAAAAGATTCCGTAACGCCCGATGAAAATTAGGTTTTGAATTCAGGGTTTCCATAAAAATTGGCACTGCCAACGCCAGAAGAACCCAAAAAACTTAAAAACGAATGATCGGCATTTTCAGGATTCAGAAAAAAGGGATTCTACAAATTCCCGTCTTCTGAAAATTTGCAAATGTTCCATTTTTTCACCAATACCAATATATTTTACAGGAATTTTGAACTGGTCGGAAATGCCAATAACTACGCCACCTTTTGCCGTACCATCAAGTTTGGTGAGGGCCAAAGCTGTAACTTCAGTGGCCTTGGTAAATTGTTTAGCCTGTTCAAAAGCATTTTGTCCGGTTGAGCCGTCGAGAATTAACAACACTTCATGTGGAGCACCCGGAACAATGCGCGACATCACTTTTTTAATTTTCGAAAGCTCGTTCATCAGATTTACCTTGTTGTGCAATCGTCCGGCTGTGTCAATAATTACCACATCGGCATTGTTGGCTTTTGCCGACGAAAGTGCATCGTAGGCAACTGAGGCAGGATCTGAACCCATTTTTTGTTTTACGATGGGAACATCAACACGCTGTGCCCAGATTTCAAGCTGTTCAATGGCTGCAGCCCTGAACGTATCGGCAGCGCCCAGGTAAACTTGTTTGCCAGCCTCCTTAAACTGGTAGGCCAATTTGCCAATGGTTGTAGTTTTACCCACTCCGTTTACGCCAACCACCATAATAACATAAGGTTTTTCGGTTTCCGGAAGATCAAAATCAGAAACATCCTCCGAGTTGTTTTCCTCCAGAAGGGCAGCAATTTCTTCTTTTAAAATATGGTTGAGTTCTTCAACTCCCATGTATTTGTCGCGGCCAACCCGTTCTTCAATGCGTTTAATAATTTTAAGGGTAGTATCCACACCAACGTCTGAAGAAATCAACACCTCTTCCAGATTATCAAGCACTTCATCGTCAACTTTTGATTTGCCAACAACAGCGCGGCTCAGTTTTTTAAAAACACTCTCTTTGGTTTTAGACAAGCCTTTGTCCAGATTTTCTTTTTTGCTTCTGGTAAAACTTCCAAATATTCCCATTGATTAAAAATTTGTGGTGGCTAAAAATAGCAATATTTTCTGTGAACGATTAAAGAGATTAGGCTCAAACAAAAAAAGCTTCCACCGGGTGATGAAAGCTTTTTCTGCTCAAACGTCAAATTCCTATTGTTTTTGAAAATAATCTTTTACCTCTTCGTTGGTAACTACTTCTTCTCTAAACATATATGCTCCGCTTTGAGGAGACTTAACCATTTTAATCACTTTGGCATGTCCCCTACCCGATCCTTTTTGTAATGTTGCAACCGTCTTCTTTGCCATAACTTATTATTTAATTTCTTTATGAACAGTAACTTTTTTCAAAATGGGGTTGTACTTTTTCTTTTCCAACCGGTCAGGTGTATTTTTTCTGTTCTTGGTGGTAATATACCGCGAAGTTCCCGGCATACCGCTGTCCTTGTGCTCGGTACACTCTAAAATAACCTGAATTCTGTTGCCTTTACCTTTTTTAGCCATTGCTCAGTCCTTTAAATTTTTTCGATTAATCCTTTTTCTTTCGCTTCCTGAATGGCGGCTACAACACCTTTTTTATTAATGGTACGCAACCCATGCGCCGAAACAGTTAATACAACCCAGCGATTTTCATTCGGAAGGTAAAACTTTTTCCTGAACAGGTTAACGTTAAACTTCCTTTTAACCCTGCGTTTCGAGTGGGAAACATTGTTGCCCACCATAGCTCTTTTCCCTGTTATTTGACAAACTTGTGACATTTTTATATAATTTCTTGATGTACAAACTAACACGTTATTTTAACGGCTTGCAAAGAAAATACTTTTTTAATAAATAATCAAGCTGTTGTGCAAGTTTTTCAGTAAACAATTAACATTGGGGTGTTAGTTCGTCTCAATAAACTCCTCATCACTGGTATTCAATACTTAGCAGAAAAGAAAGTATTTTAATTGGATAAAAATACTTTCGGGTATAAATTTCTACAATTATTTTAAATAATTCCACACATTTATAAATGATAAAAAAAATTAAGCATTTAAATATCAAATACTTAAATGACGAAATAAACTTTTGGCATTAATTTTTCCTAAACCAAAGAGAAACAATTTATTACACATTTTAAAATTTACAGTTATGAATAAATTATTGATAAAAGGAAACTGGAACGAACTAAAAGGAAAACTAAAACAGAAATATGCTGAGCTTTCTGACGATGATCTGGCTTATGTTGAGGGAAAAGAGGATGAATTATTGGGGCGTATTCAAAAGGCTACCGGCAAAACAAAAGAGGAATTATTAAACGTAATCAATAAATTTTAAGGTCATGAGAGGATTATTGTACATTATTGCAGTTATTTTGGTAATAGGTTGGCTGATAGGCTATTTTGCATTTTCGTTAGGTCACCTGATTCATATTTTGCTAATTTTTGCCTTAATTTCAATTCTTATCTCAATTATTAGGGGAAGAAGGCCTTAGCCTGAAAGAATTAATCTTCTTGTACAGCATTCAACTTGTTAATTTCAAACGGAATGGCAAAACTTGCCGGAGAATTATCATGGTCATGGTATTTGGAAAATTGATAGGTTAATTCCACACCAAAATAAAAAATTAGTGAAGCAAAATAAATCCAGATTAATATTACCACTATTGAGCTGGCAGCACCATAAACCTGCCCCAAATTGCTGTTACCAATGAAAAATCCAATTCCCAGCTTTCCGGTGGCAAATAAAACTGCAGTAAAAACGGCTCCAAACCAACTGGCACTCCATTTTACCTTTACATCAGGTAAATATTTATAAATTAAAGCAATAACAAAAGAAACTATAGCAAGCGAAACCACAAAGTTTGCTACCTGGGCTATAATTATAAAATCGGGGCTAATTTGCGTGGCCAGAAATTCTTTAATAATTGCAATGATGGCATCAATAATTAGCGAAACCAACAAAACAAATCCCAAACTCAGAATAACACCAAAAGAAAGAATTCTTGACCTTAGCAAACTCAAAACATTCATTTTCAAATTAGAACGTGTTTTTACCCGCCAAAAAAAATTGATTGAACTTTGCATAGAACTGAATAACGTAGTTGCCGAAACCAAAAAAAAACCAACCCCTATAATTGTTCCAATCAGGCTGTTCTCCGAAAGTTCGTAATTATTAATAGCCTTTTCCAGCACAACAGAATTTTCCTGCCCCACCAGTAAACTCAACTCTTCAAATAACTTTTCACTAATGGCTTTATCGCCTGTCACTATTCCAAAAACTGCAACAATAATTATTATGATTGGCACCATGGAAAAAATAGCAAAATAAGCTGTTGTTCCAGCCATCTCAACCGGTCGGTTTGTCATAAAATGTGCAAGCGATTTACGTGTTATTTTATACCAGTCGGTTATTTTTCCTACAAGACTTTTATTATTCATTTCAAATCATTTTTATCTGTTTGCAATCAGAAATTCAAAGATAAACCAGTTCCATTATAAAGCTATTAATATAACTAAAAGGAATGAAGCCTGAATAAAAATTCTGTGTTTATTTGCATTCAATTTTAATTCTTGCAAAATGGATTACGTTTTAATCGTATTGGGTGCATTTTTTATAGTTGGTGGAATTTTGGGAGGAGTTTTACCCGTTTTACCTGGTCCGCCGTTAAGTTACATCGGCTTGTTATTTCTGCATTTTACTGATAAATACCAATTTTCAACCCGTTTTCTGATTATCTGGCTGATTGTAGCGGCTGTGGTAACTATCATCGATTATTTTATTCCAATTTGGGGAACCAAACGTTTTGGTGGCAGTAAGCGGGGAATTTGGGGAAGTATTATCGGGCTTATCATTGGCCTTTTCTTTTTCCCGCCATTTGGAATTATCATCGGACCATTTGCCGGAGCAGTAATTGGTGAACTTTCGGCAGGAAAAGATTCGGGCGCTGCATTAAAATCCGGGTTTGGTTCTTTTATAGGATTTTTAGTGGGCACACTCATGAAACTCGTTGTCTCCGGATTAATGGCGTGGCATTTTGGGAAAGAACTTTTTTTAAGTTGAAAACAGATTAAGAATAACAAGCTTAGAAGCCCTAAACAAAATTTATTTTGGTCAAAAATTCATTATTTTTTCATTAAAATATTACCCGACAACTTTAAATAAATGACTGAAATATTATGCTTTACCAGTATTTTTGAGTAAATTGCCAGGTTATTTTAAAAATGTAAAATTATGGCAGTATTAAAAGTTATTGAAATTATGGCGTCTTCTGAAAAAGGATGGGAAGATGCAGTAAAAGAAGCTGTGAAAACAGCAAGCAAATCTGTTAAAGGCATCCGATCTGTTTATGTACAGGACCAAAGTGCGGTTGTAAATGACAACCAGGTAATCGAATACAGAATTAACTGCAAGATTACTTTTGAAGTATTTTTGTAGTAATCCTCTGAAAATTAACTAAAATGGGATTAATTTCATTTATTAAAGGTGCGGGGTCAAAGCTTTTTAAAAAGTCTGAAGCAGAAAAAGAACCCGATAAAGGTGCTGTTATTCTTAATCACATCAAAAGTTTTGGCTTCCAAACCGAGAACCTGCAGGCCATTGTAAAAGATGAAACCGTAATTTTAACCGGCAAGGTTGAAACGGTAGCCAACAAAAATAGGATTGTTGTTGCCGCCGGAAATGTGGAAGGAATTTCGGAAGTAGAAGACATGATGAGTGTGATGGAATCGAAAACGGAAAAACAGGCAAAACCACAGGAACCCGAAAAACAGTTTTATACGGTAGTTTCGGGTGATTCACTTTCGAAAATTGCCTTGCGGGTATATGGCAATGCCAATAAATACCCGGTGATTTTTGATGCCAACACGCCCATGCTCAAACACCCTGATAAAATTTATCCGGGACAAGTACTGGTTATTCCCCCACTCGATTGAGTGCGGAAAAATTATGAAAAATAAACGCCGGAATATTGGGAAATCCCAAATATATTTCGGCGTTTATTTATAGTTTTGGAGAGTAAAAAATGAATAAGAAATGAATGGTTTTAAAACGTTTGGATTGATGGCCATTTTAACCTTTCTGTTCCTCCTGATTGGCGGAGCTATTGGTGGCCAGAGCGGGATGATTATTGCCCTTATATTTGCTGGAATAACCAATTTTATAAGCTATTATTTTAGCGACAAAATGGTATTAAAAGTCTATAAGGCACAAGAGCTGCCAAAAGATCACCGCGTTACGGTTATGGTTGAAAAGCTTGCCCGCAATGCCGAACTGCCTATGCCAAAAGTTTATATGGTTAACCAGAATCAACCCAATGCATTTGCTACCGGTCGAAACCCAAGCCATGCTGCCGTTGCAGTAACCAAAGGGTTGGCCGACAGTATGAACGACAACGAGTTATCCGGGGTTTTGGCTCACGAACTGGGACATATTGCCAATCGCGACATTCTGATAGGAACCGTTGCGGCTACATTGGCCGGCGCTATTTCGTACCTGGGCTACGCCTCACGATTTGGAATGGGAAACCGAAATAACCGCGGCGGAAATGTTATTTTTATGCTGCTGGCCATGATCCTGGCTCCATTGGCAGCATCCCTCATCCGAATGGCTATATCCAGAGCCCGGGAATACAAAGCCGATAGTTTTGGCGCCAAAGTTAGCGGCAATCCGTTATACCTGAGCAATGCATTGTCAAAACTTGAAACGTACAGCAAACAAATTCCCATGTCGGGCAACCAGGCTACCTCGCACATGTTCATTGTTTATCCTTTTTCGGGAAAATCGTTTTCGGCTTTGTTCAGCACCCATCCACCCACTTCAGAACGAATTAAACGCCTGAAACAGATGGCAGTTACTGTGTAACTATTTCGTAATTATTTTCTTCTTTTCAGAAAAGACATTCCCATGCGGGCAATGTCGTCAATTATGCTTCCGTCGTTATTCTGATCGAGTAATTGATTGATTACACTTTGTGATTTCGGCGCCTGTTTTTTCTCTGAATTCAGGTAAGAATTAATCACACTGCCCAAAGCATTTCCATCGCCACCTCCGCTTTTCTTACCCAAATATCCCATCACCAGTGGAGCAGCCATTTCCAGAATTTTGCTCACAGAATCTCCACTCAGGCCGGAATCCTTGCTGATGTATTGTTCAACGTTTTGTCGTTTGTTTCCCAGCACGTGTTTCAAAATTCCGGCACCATTGGCCGATTCGGGATTGTTCAGAAAACCTCCGAGATTATCAAGCAGGCTTCCGTCGTGGTCTCGTTTAATGGCATTTTGCAACGATTGGGATCCCTGAGGCGAATTACTGTTTCGTGCCAAAGCATTCATTAAAATGGGAATGGCTGCGGCCATGGCACTTTTTGCTTTATCAGGAGAAGCATTCGTTTTTTGACTTATGGCCTGCAACGAATTATCGTCGAGTTTCGATAGAATTGAATTTAATATGTCTTCCATTTTTGTATGGTTTTTGATTAATATTAAAAGTAATATTTCAGGTTCGATTATGCATTATTTGTCGGCGGAGGAGTATCTTTCTTTTTTCCTTTAATATTTTCAGACAGATCATCAAAAAAATCATCTGTTTTATCTGCAATTTTTTTTCCTTTCACTTTCGCTTTTTCTAAAAACTCGTCGGCTTTGTCGTCCATCTTTT